>JAAYJP010000152.1 GCA_012522875.1 Clostridiales bacterium
CGCCCATGGCATAAAGGCAAGCGGCGAAGTTGTGCTGCGCTTTCGCATGATGGGAAGTTGATTTTCAAACACAGCAAAAACGAATGCCTATGCATTCCAATGGTGCTGTGCGCCCCCAATGCAGGGCGGGATACAACAGAGGAGGCGTATCCCCTTTGGGGAGAAAGACTGTTATTGTCAAGGTTATGCCGAAGACCTGAGTTGCCTTTGTTCTGTATGGCAGACATACAATCGATCCAAGAGGATTCGCTGGATTGTCCGTTTGTTGGGGCAGATACCGCGTTTGCTTCAGGCCAGTTTTCTTACCATGTCAGAAAGATCACGCTCCCGCTGCTTTTTGCCCCAGCTGATAACGGCATGAGACACAATTTCGCCGCCCTTATCTTCACATAAGCTGCGCATCTGTCTGATGGATGCGTTCCCGCCCATCCAGGGAAAGGGAAGCTGATGGGTAACAAACAAGCTTATCTTCTTTCCTGTCAGGGGAGGCATACCGGCGAGATACGCCTTCATGACGCCTGCCAGCGAAAAGGCCCACACCGGCGAGGCAAACACAAGCCTGTCATAGGCATCCACCACAGGGGCGTTTACAAAATGCAGCTGGGTTAACTGCTTTTCCGGAGCGGGATTGCTGACCTTCACCTCCAGCAGTTCCGCATCCTGCCCGCTGCTCTTCATGGCCTGGAGCAGTCTCTCCGCTGCTTGTTTTGTGTGTCCCGTTTGGGAGTACACGATTATTCCTGTTTTCATATCCCACCTCAGACTTCAAATATCAATCGAAGGATGCATCAGATGAGTACCGCGCCGATCACTCAACCAGATATCGTATGGGGCTGGCACCATGCCGTCATCCTTGTTGCTCAAGCGCCGTTGAGGGAAGAGAGCGGGTACACGCGAGGCAGCGCCAACAACTTAGACTGCATCCACCACGGTTTTACCTGCAACTTCCGGGTAACAGCGCTTGCCTTGCTCGCGGACCCCCGGAACCGCTGTCCCGATCATCGCCAGGCTTATGCGGCATTATACGTTTCTGGTGCGCACCACCTGAATGTCCTTGTTTTGGGTCAATTGCATCACCATGTCCGCGTAACTAAGGCCCGGGGGCAGGTGCAGGGTGTAAAGATTGGTATATATATTTCGCTCCGGCGCATCAGCGTCTCGGAAGGTCTCGATATGGAAGTCCACATCCAGTACTTCGATGTGTTTCTGATGCATATAGGCATTGATAAAGGGCAGCGCCGATGCCCGGTTGGTGAAGCGCACCTCAACCCTTTTCACCGTATTTACGCGGATCATCTTTTGGAAGAGCACCAGCACCACAGTGATCATCCCCGCCACAATCAGCGCAAGCCAGTAGTAACCAAATCCGATCATCAGGCCCAGGCAGGCCACGTTCCACAGCCCCGCCGCCGTAGTCAGCCCGGAAACCTTTTTCTGCGCCACAAAGATGGTGCCTGCGCCAAGGAAACCAATGCCGCTGACCACCTGGGCGGAAATGCGGCCGATGGAGACATTGACCGACTCCGGGCCATCCAGTGCCAGCAGCCGCCAAACAAGCAGCCCTTCCAGGATGGCCACCACCGTGGCGCCAAGGCACACCAAACTATGGGTCCTAAGGCCCGCGGGCCGGTTTTTGTATTCCCGGTCAAGACCCACCAATGCGCCCACCACCACCGCTGCAACGACACGGATAAGCGCCTCATACCAGGTGAGGGGATTGGTCGTAATCAGGAAATCCATTTTACATGCCTCATTTCAGTGTACTTGGGCGGCGATCATGTTGCGAAGCCTTGGGTGTATTTCCCGGTTGGGCCCCGGCAAACCCTGCATCATGAAGACAGCGGCTGTCCGGCTAGCGGGATCTGCCATCATCCAGGTGCCCTGGGTACCCGCCCAGCCATACTCCCCTGGTTTTGTGAGGGCTCCGATCATTTCCGGATTGGTGAGCACGCGTACCCCCAAGCCATAGCCATAGCCTGGGCGCTCCGCCATATAGCCTGCATGAACGGCACCGGAAAGGTGATTCGTTCCCATCAGCCGCACCGCTGCAGGGCTTAAAATCTGGCGTCCGTTTTCGTCCCTGCCCTCCCTTAAAAGCATCCTTAGGAACAGCAGGTAGTCATCCGTTGTCATGGCCAGGCCGCCTCCCCCGCTCTCAAACCGCGGGAATTCCAAAAAAAGCTGATCCATCTTTGATTCTCGCCCGAAGGGCGGCTGGGAAGCGTAGGTGATGGCCATACGTCCATGCGCTGCCTCAGGCACCCCAAAGAAACTGCTCTCCATGCCCAAAGGCCCAAACACCATCTCCGCCAGGCACTCCCCAAGCGATGCCCCGCAAAGGGTTTCCACCAGCAAGCCCAGAACATCGTGCGAAAAACCATAGCAGAAACGCTCCCCGGGATCAAAATCAAGGGGATCCTTCGCCAGCGCCGCGACCAGATGTGCCAAGGTGATATCTGGGCCGTCAGACAAAACGGCAGCCCTGAAGCTGTCGCGCTCCATCTCATAAGTCAGCCCCGAAGTCATGGTAAACAAGTCCAGTATACGGATGGGCCTTCGGGCGTCACGGACGGTGTCACGGTCTTTCACCTGCATATTCTCAAACGCCGGAAGGTAGCGGCTCACCGGGTCTGTCATCAGAAAACGCCCCTGATCGTGCAAGATCAGTGCAAGGGCGCAGGTAATGGGCTTGGTCATGGAATACACCCTGAACAGGGTTTCCCCATTGACCTTTTTCCCGGCTTCCCTGTCAGCGAACCCATTCGTATGGCGGTATACAGGCGTCTCGCCCTGGTAAACAGCAAGGTCCGTCCCCACAGCCAAATTTCCCAGCAGGCTGTCCTGATATGTTTTCAGCGCCTCCCAGCCCATCCAATCACCTCTCCCGCAGATTATAACACATTTTTCTATATGGGAAAGCCGGTCTTTTCAATGTCCCAAACGCATGCTAAGATGGCATGCAGGAGGAACGGCATGAAAGAAGCATGGCTGGTGGTCAGCGCATTTTTACGCACGCCCTCATTTGTGGCGATGGAGAAAGCTTTTCTTGAGGCCGCAGAGGAGGCGGAAATCCGCCTGGAGCTCCGGGACAACGCCTCGTTCCTTAAGAAAAACAGCTTGAGAACGGCCCCGCCCGGCGCCCTTTTTTTTGACAAGGATGTGCGCCTGGCACAGATGATGGAACAAAATGGCATCAGGCTGTTTAACCGGGCCCGTGCCATCGCGACCTGTGACGACAAGACCGCGACCTTCCTTGCACTGGAAAAGGCTGCGCTCCCGCAGGCCCGAACCATTTTGGGGCCGGTCACTTACCCTGGAGTGGGTTATGGCGACATGGGGTTTCTGGATGATATCGCGGAGGAACTGGGCCTTCCCCTTGTCATCAAGGAAGGCTACGGTTCCTTTGGCCGCCAGGTATACCTCGCCCATTCCATGGCGGAAATGCGGCGCATTGTGGCAACAACCGAGGCCCGGCCCTTGCTGTTTCAAACCTTTGTCAGCGAAAGCGCCGGAGAAGATCTGCGTGTGTATGTGGTGAGCGGCGAGCCCATCGCCGCCATACGCCGGGTGAATCCCTCCGGTGACTTCCGGGCAAACCTGGAGAACGGGGGCAAAGCCTACGCTTATAAGCCCAGCCCTGAGGAAAGGGCACTGGCCATCAATGCCTGCCAGGCTGTTCACGCTGACTTCGCCGGGGTGGACATCCTCCGTTCAAATAGTGGCCCGCTGATTTGCGAAATCAACTCCAACGCGCACTTTCTGGGGCTCAGGGCCGCCACGGGGGTGAATCCCGCGGAGCACATTCTGCGCCTGATCCGGGAGGCCTAAGTTGAGGATTTGGCTCGTCTATGACCGGGAAAATATCCAGCGCAATCAGTTTTTCATCAACCGTTGGCTGGACGCTGGGCGGGAGAGGGGCCTCTCTGCCTCTGTGGTAGCGCGGGAAGAACTGGCCTGGGGCGTCAGGGAGGGCCAGCTCTATCTGTCCGCGGAAACGCAGGATGGCTTGCCCTTCTGCGTTGTGATGCGGGCTGCAGCGCCTCTCCTGTCCGCCCACTTTGAGGGCATGGGCATCCCGGTGTTCAACAACGCCAGGCTATCCAATATCTGCAATGACAAACGCCTGACCCACCAGTTCGCAGCGGGCCGCGCACCTATGATGGAAACTGCGTTTATAAACCCCGGGGAGACCCAAAGCCCCCTTCCTTATCCCGTGGTGGTAAAAGCCGCCCGGGGAAATGGCGGACGCCAGGTCTATCTGGCGGAGGATAACGCCTCCTTCCTCATGGCGCTTGAGAAAATCGCCCCGGATGACGCCCTGGTTCAAGGCCTGTGTGACACACCCGGCAGGGATGTCAGGATCTACATGCTGGGCGATGCAGTCGTGAAATCTATGATGCGCTTTTCAAAAACGGATTTCCGCAGCAACATGGGCCTGGGCGCCGACACCTTCCCCTGGGATCCGGGAAAAGAAACCCTTGCCCTGGCCCGGAACTTCGCCCGCCGCCTTGACGCAGGGTTGATCGGCGTTGACTTTCTCTTGCACCGCGGGCAACTGGTATTCAACGAAATTGAGGATGCTGTGGGAACGCGGATGCTGTATGCTTTGGGAGAGGGAGATATCGTCCGGGATTATCTGGCATTTATCCTCAGAAAGCTGGATGCCTGAGCAGGTTTCGGCTAATTGTTAAGAACTTGCTACAAATCCATTGATGCGCTATAATAATTTCAATTGGCCGGGAGGGTGACGCGGGGTGGAAGTGGACTTGCATGGCCTGACAATTCAGCAGGCACGGGTAAAGGTGATGGGTGCCTTGAAGCGCGCCACACCGGCTGATTACCGGCTGACCCTTATTCATGGATACCGCGGCGGCAGTGCCATCAGGGATATGCTCAGGGACGAATTTTCCCGCCATCCCAGCGTTATCCGCCTTGAATCCACCTTCAACCCCGGGCAAACCGTGTTTGTCCTCAGAGAATACTAAGGAGAAATCATGCGTTCACGCCAATCCAAACAACCCCCCAGGCGCGCACGCCGCAATGAGAAGCGCTTAGGCCTCCTGGTCTTATGTGTGGCCGTGGTGGCCATTTTGCTTATCATATCACCCACCGAGCCCATCCACCGGGCGCTGAATATCAACACTGCTGACGGCAGCCTGGTCAGCGAGCATGATGGCCTCAAAATCACTGAAATCATGGCGGACAACGCTTCAGCCCTGCCGGATGAAAACGGCAATTTCCCCGACTGGTTTGAGATAGAGAACCAATCGGACATGACGCTGAACCTGGAGGGAATTACAGCCTCCAACCGGCCGGACCGTGCAAGGTTTGTATTCCCCGCCACCATGCTGGCGCCCGGTGAACGCGCCATTATCTTTTGCGATAACACCAACCAGAACGAATCGGGAAAGCCGTTTCATGCCAAATTCAAACTGTCCAGCATTGCCTGCTCCGTCTACCTGTTTGACACGGCTGGTTTTGTGCTGGACAAGGTGGAGGATGTGCCCACCTTAAACGCCAACGAGACCTACGCCCGCCAGGCGGACGGCAGCTGGCAGAAAAGCGAGACCTTCTCTCCCGGCTTCCCGAATACCCAGGCTGGCTACGAAGCCTACATGAGCAATTATCATGTGGAGCGCGGGCTTCTGGTCATCAACGAATTCTGCCCCGCGCCCAGGAGCGGGTTGAGGGACGAAGACGATGATCTGAGCGACTGGATTGAATTGAAAAACAACAGCGACACACCCATTGATTTGGGTGGTGTGTTTGCCCTGTCTGACAACGAACAACGCCCTGCCAAGTGGGTATTCCCTGAGGGCGCCGTGATTCCAGCCAGGGGCTACTATCTGGTTTTCGCCTCCGGAAAAAATCGGGACAATCCAGGCGGTTATCCCCACACCAACTTTGGGCTGAGCGCCGAGGGAGAGACCCTCACCCTCTCCACCCGCCAGGGGCAACTTCTGGATCGGGTCCAGTACGAAAATGTTCCCATGGATATGAGCTATGGCCGGGATGAGATAAGTGGTGCCTGGCAGGTGTTCTCCCTCCCTACGCCAGGCGCTCCCAATAATTCAGAGGGATTCTCCATGGCGGAAAGGTACCTGCGGGGCATCAACCCCACAGGCATCCATATCTCGGAGGTCATGAGCAGCAATGACACCATTGTCCAGGTGACCGGACAGCCTGTCACAGACTGGGTGGAAATCTATAACCCAACTTCCCAGGTACAGGATATCAGTATGTGGGGCCTGTCTGACAATGTGGGCTGGCCGCGCAAGTGGCAGTTCCCCCAGGGTACCAGCATTTGGCCGGGGGAATACAAAGTCATCATGATGGATAAAAGCCGGGAACCCGGCAGGGACGCCTCGGCGCTCCATGCCAACCACGCCTTACAGCGCGCGGGTGGAGAGGTGGTGGCGCTGTCTGACAGCACGGGGCGGGTGCTGGACCGGATGGCACTGCCGGAAATCCCCACCGATATCTCCTACGGGCGAACCATCGGGCAGGAGGGCCTTTTTTTCTTTTATGACACGCCAAGCCCCGGCACCGCCAATGGGCCCGGTTTTGTAGGCTTCGCCCAAGCACCGGCCTTCTCCCTGGCAGGCGGCCTTTACAAACAGAACATTTCGGTTTCAATCGAAGCGCCCCCGAATACCCTGGTACGCTACACGCTGGACGGATCCATCCCAACGGTGTCCAAGGGCGAAGACTATCTTGGCCCTATTGAGATCAAAGACACCGTGGTGCTCCGGGCCCGCGCTTTTGCCCAGGGGCTCCAGCCTTCTGACACCATCACCGCCACCTACGTAATGAAAACCTACTTCTCCCTGCCGGTGGTATCCCTGGCGGCGGATCCGGTGGAACTGTGGAACGGGCAAACAGGAATGTTGGCGGCAGGTGATGGGATTGACCTGCGCCAGTACGAAAAAATCCCCTTCTCCAACCCCTCCCCTGTCTACCGTCTCTACGGCAAGGAGCACCGGCCAGGTTATGCTGAGATGTTCGACTCGGATACAGGCCAGGTGTATTTCAGCCAGGGCGTCACCTTCGGCCTCATCGGGCAATACTCTCTTGATATGCCGCAAAAATCCTTTAAGGTGCATGCACGGGCCAAGTATGGCAGCAAGTATTTTAACGCCGCTCTCTTTGAGGACCGGCCCTTTGATCAGTACAAGTCTTTTGTCCTGAGGGTCAGCGGCAATGACGCTGTCTGGACCCGGATGGCAGACGGTGTCCAGTCCCGCCTGGTGGATCAGGTGGATACCACCGTGATCCACCAGGCTTGGAAGCCGGTGGTCGTCTATCTGAATGGCCAGTACTGGGGGCACTATAACCTGCGGGAGCGCATCAGCCGGTATTTTGTGGCCCAGCATGAAGGCATCGCCATGGAACAAGCGGATGACATGACCATCCTGGAGGGCAACTCCAAACCCTACTGGGGAAGCAACGAGGAATACCGGGAACTGATCAGGACTGCCAAGACCCTCTCCCCGGGCAGTAATCCTGATGACCTGCAGTATCTCCTTGACCATATTGATGTGGACAACTACTTCGATTATATGATTTTCGAGGCCTTTTTCGCCAACACGGACACAGGCAACATCCGATACTACAAGATTCCCGGCGAGAAGTGGCGCTGGATTCTCTTTGATCTGGACTATGGCCTTTTCAACTCCCAGGCCAACGGCATCCGCAACATCCTGAATCCCAAAGGCACAGGCGTTGGCAACCAAATTGACAATACCCTCATCGTCAAACTCATGGAAAACGCACAGATGCGGGACAAATTCCTCCGCCGCTTCGGGGAGATCTTCCAGCAACTCACCACCCAGGTGATGCTGACCCAGATCGATGCCTGTTATGATTTGCTGGCGCCTGAGATGAATATGCACTTTGAACGGTGGGCGTCCTCAAACCTCAAAAGCATCTCCTCCGACCAGCCGCTGACAGTCGATGGATGCCTGCGCTACTGGAACATCCGTGTAGACAGGCTGCGCAATGTGGCCAAGAAGAGGCCCACCTACTGCTGGGACCAGGTCAAGGAGTGGTTCAGCCTGTCTGATGCGCAGATGCAGTCCTATTTTGGGCCCCGGCCAGAGATCCCGCCGGACGCTGTGTAAGAGGCTTTTCAATAACATGCAGGGCTGGATATTTCCGGTCCTGCATTTAACCGCAGTCAATAATCAGGATGGCCTAGGGGTTCTGGGTGAAGGCACCGCTGCTCAGGAAAACCTCCGCCCTTCTGAGCAGTTGGCGTACATCCATAAATGACAGCTTTTTCATTGCCTGGTCATAGGGCAAAAGCTCCGCATCCACCACATCCCCTGTATAAAAACGCTGGGCAGCATCAAACCTTGCGAGAAAATAGTAAAAGTGCTTGAGCATTCCCCGCCCCTGGGGATAGACCAACTCCCCCTCAAATCCGGGCACTATTTCAGCCCTTATCCCGGTCTCCTCATAGATTTCCCGCAGAGCCGCTTCCTCATTGCTCTCTCCCTGCTCCACATGGCCCTTGGGAAGCCCCGTGTTGCCGGAAAGCTCTGTCACCACAGCGTAAAGCCGCTGGCCGTCTTTTTCACAGAACAGCACTGCGCCGGAAGAATATTCATGGGCATACCCTGCATAGAGCGCTTCCCTGGTGAGGACGCAGGTATGCAACAGGAGGCCCCCTCCGGCATCCCGGCTTGCGGAAACCTCAAAGAGATTATGCTGGTAGAAACCCAGGGTATCCTCCCCGGTATCCACCCAGAGGCTTTCCAGCTGCAGGGAGCAAAAGGTTTCCACCAGCAGCCGCCGCCCCATCCCCCGCTGCCTGAAACGGGGATCCACGGCCATCACCAGAAGGCGGCCCTTGCCGGCAGACTGCTCTTCCACCGCCATAATAGCGATGACTGTGCCCATGCGGGTAAAGCCATATACATAATACTGGCGCATTGAATGCCATCCGGTCAGCATCCTGCCATACTGGTTTTTGTCCAGATGCCGGGTACAGGGAGCTAAAAGCGCCGAAACCCCGGGCATCTCCAATTTGTTCTTCAGGCTCATGAACGCCGTCTTTGGCCGCTGCTGAACCCCCCTGTCCGGCTGTTGGAAAGACATTCGCCCTCTCCTTTTTCCATTGCGCTTTTCTGACTCACTATAATGAACGCCTTGCTGCCTGTCAATCGCCCGCTTTTATGTCCATCTTTTTCCGGCGTCTATTTCATGGTATAATACGCAATAGAATCTTAAGAAAGCGGGGGAACAGGGTGCATCAGGAGGTGCTCAGAGAAACCTGCGATGTAATATCCAGGCTCAATACGCCCGTGTTTCTGCTGGATGGAAAGGGCTCGTGCCTCTTCCCGCGGCAGTTGGAGTCCTTCATCCTCCCAGAGGGCCTTGAACCCGGTGCCTGCCAAGCACAAAACGGCTATCTTTTCCTGCTCCTGCCGCTTCTGTCAGGTGAAGCGCTGGCGACAAGGGACTCCCCTGGGGCGGCTGATTTCCTGCATCTGACATCCGCCATGATACAGGCTGTCAGCCAATTCCATGGGGGGGGAAGGGAGCGGGACAGTGCCCTCAAACACCTTCTGCAAGGCCGGCTGAGCCCGCCGGAGGAGTCAGCGGTCGCCAGGCAGCATCAACTGGCGGAGCGCTTCCCCCGATGCGTGCTGCTCATTACCCTGGAGAAGGCGGATCCGGAAGGTGCCAAAGCAATGCTTGAAAAAGTCCTCCCCGCCCAGGAGGGGGATCTGTTGGTAGGCATCAGCCGGAACACTGCCGCTCTGATTAGGGGCATGGTGGGCGAAAGCGCTGAGGAAATAGGTGAGTACGCTGCCGCTCTGCAGGACACGCTGATGAATGAGTTGGGCCAGCAAGCCACCATCGGCATCGGCGAAACCGTTCCCAGCCTCTCGTCCCTGCCATTATCGTATAGCCAGGCCAAATCTTCCATTGGCCTAAGCCACTTATATCCCCAGGAAAGCGGCGTGTATGAGCACCGCCGCCTGCTTCTTGAGCGTTTTCTGTTTCAAACGCCCCCGGATATGGCAGCCGGGTATTATTCCCAGCTGTTCAATCGGAAAACTGCGAAACTTCTCAATGAAGACATGCTCAACACCATTACCGTTTTCCTTGAAAAAGACCTGAACCTCTCAGACGCCTCACGGGAGCTGTTTATCCACCGAAACACCCTGGTTTACCGCCTGGACAAGGTGCAAAAACAACTGGGGCTTGACCTGAGGAAATTTCACGACGCAATGACATTTAAACTGCTGCTGGATTTGAAAAAAAGCGCCAGCATGCTGCCCGGCGCCGGCCCGGTAAAGCCGGTGAAAGGAACACCATGAAGGACAGACGCCGCGCCCTTTGGCTGGCCTTGGCCCTTGCAGCCGTTCTCCTGTTGCCTATGCTGAGCGCTTCCTCTTTTTGGCAGAACAACCCGGCTGAGGTTGGGGACACTGTCACCATTTCCCGGAAGGAATATGAGCGCCTGAAGCAATACGAGCTTCTGGATGAGGTAAAAAATTATGTGGATACCTACTTCTATGAGGAGCCGGATCAGCAGCTGCTGATGGACGGCGCAATCCAGGGCTTGCTCTCAGGCTTGAACGATGCCTATTCCTTCTACTACCCGGAAGAAGCCTGGACCCAGATGCACGAGGAGGATGAGGGAAAATACGCAGGCATAGGGGTTCAGATGCTGGGAGACTATGACAGCGGTGCGGTCACCATCACCCGGGTCTTCCGGAACACCCCCGCCGAGGCAGCGGGGCTTAAGAAGGGCGATGTTTTCCTGACCGTGGAGGACATCCAGGTCACCACCGCCACCATGCAGGACGCGGTAAACATCATGCGCGGCATCCCGGGTGAAAAAGTGCATATCGAGGTGGTTCGCCAGGGCGAGGTTCTGCCTTTTGACCTGATCAAGGCGGAGATCACCGTTAACCGTGTGGAATATATGATGCTGGATCACCAGGTGGGTTACATCGTGCTCTTTGAGTTTGCCGGCGGCAGCGCAGAAGCTTTCACAGCTGCCTATCAGGAACTAACGGCGCAAGGGATGAATGCGCTGATTGTTGACCTGAGGGACAACCCGGGAGGCTGGGTGGACGACGGAGTAAAAATCGCTGACCTGTTTTTGGACCATAAACTCATTTACTACGCCGAAGACCGGGCTGGAAGCCAGGAGAAATTCTACACCACCAACGGGAAGGATGATATTCCGCTGGTATTCCTGGTCAATGAGAACTCAGCCTCTTCATCTGAAATCGTCACCGCAGCCCTCAAGGACTATAAGCGGGCCACGGTAATCGGTGAGAAGACCTTTGGCAAGGGCATCATCCAGTATGTGATTCCGCTGTCCGACAACAAGTCCGGCTTTCAGTTCACCTATGCCCAATACTTCTCCCCCCTGGGTTACAAAGTCCACAAGGAGGGCGTTGTTCCGGATATTATTGTTGAGATGCCTGAAGATCTGAAGAGTATGTTCTTTGAACTGGGTGATATGACGGATCCGCAGCTGGCCCGGGCTTATGAAGAGGCCAGGAAGTTCGGCGAATAGCCCCTGGAAAAACAGTAAACGGGGAGGGGTCCCGCGAGGAAGCCCTCCCTGTTTGTTTGCATAAATCCTTACTGGCTGTCTATGTCCTCATAGTGCTGTTGGGTCCCGGCCACATTCTGGCGAATGGCGCGCAGGTCATTGAGCTGGGAAGAGAGGCTGGCGTCAATATGTTCCAAAAGGCTGTCCAACTCCTGCTGGGTCTGTCCGCGCAGGGCTTGGGCATGCTGGTTGGCGTTCTCCAAAAGTTCCTGTGCCTGGGACTCCGCGCGTGCCAATACAGTGGTTTTGCTCACCAACTCATCCGCCTGGGCCCTTGCGTCTTCGATCATGTTCTGGGCGCGGGCTTGAGCGTCAGCCACCACAGCGTTTGCCTCCTCCTCCGCCTTGGCGCGCAGGTCAGCGTAGTAACCGTCAGCATTTTGTTTGGTGGATTGGGCATAGGCGTTGGCTTCCGTTACCATGCCCTGGGCCTGGTTCTGGGCATCCTTCATGGACTCATCGGCTTTGTGCTGGGCGTCCAGAATGATGTGTTCCTCATTGTCCACGATCTTCTGGGCTGCGTCCAGCTGCGGGTCATAGGCGGAAATGATGCGTTTTACCAAATCAATTCCCGCATTTTGGTTGATCATTGCCGTATCCGTCAGCGGGATTTTTTTAGCGTTTTTAATCAACAACATCAACTCATCCGCCAGGGCAAACACTTCTGTTCTAGCCATACTGGGTACCTCCTTATCCTGATGGGAAAATCATGTATCGTGAAAGCGCGCGCGCACCATTTCCGCGGCGCCCGCGGGCACAAAAGCACTGAGGTCCCCCCCAAAGCGGGCAATCTGCCTGACCAGCGATGAGGATACGCCACCCAGCCCGTTGGACGCCGGCAGGAAGATGGTCTCAAGCCCGGGCAGCATAGCGGTGTTGGCCCAGGCCATGGCTGTCTCATTCTCCAGGTCATTTCCTCCCCGGACACCCCGGACAATCAGTCCAGCACCCAATTCCCGCGCCAGATCAACCAACAGGCCTGTAAATGTCAGCACCTGAACACCGGGAAAACCCCCGCAGGCGGATTTTACCATATCCAGCCGCTCCTGCAAGGGAAAAACGCTCTCTTTGTCCGGGTTGATAAGGACAGCGACAAACAACTCATCACAGATGGCCGCCGCGCGGCGGATCAGGTCCAGATGTCCCAGGGTGATGGGGTCAAAACTGCCAGGGAAAATGGCTTTCATGTCGGATCCTCCGAAGATGTGGTGATGAGGGTTATGGAAGTCTCCCCGTAACGGCGGCTGCGGAAAACTCCCGTCCCTTGGAGCAGCGGGACCGCCTCCCGGCTGCTATGTTCCAACGCGATGGTTCCACCCGCAGCCAGGGTTCGGCGGGATAAAATTTCGTCCATCACCGGGGCTTTCTCCATCTCGTAGGGGGGATCCAGCAGGATCAGGTCAAACTGCTGCCCCGCTGCTGCCAACTGCTCCAGCACCTTGTGCCAGTCCAACTGCAGGAATTCACATCGTCCCGCTGCCTTGAGCATACCTGCATTTTTGCGGATGACGGCCATGGCACGGGCCGCACAATCGCAGAAGGTGGCTTTTATGGCGCCGCGGCTGAGTGCCTCAAACCCCAAAGCGCCGCTGCCGGCAAAGAGATCCAGCACCCTTGCCCCCTCACAGGCACCCTGAAGCATATTGAAGAGCGCTTCCCGCACGATGGCACGGGTTGGGCGGGTATCCGTGCCTTCGGGGGCAAAGAGCCTGCGGGATCGATACTCGCCGCCGGTCAGCACCAGAGAGGGCTTCACAGGAGTTGTTTGTTCTCCCGGGCAACCTGTTTTGCCCGGGTCTCCCGGCGGCGTTTCCGGCTGTGGCTTGTTGCGATGCCTCCATGCACCATGGCACGAAGCCTTTCTCCCTGCCGGTAGCCCACACCATACCACAGGGGCGCAATCATCACCAGAATGGGAGAGAGCCGTTCCACCCACAGAATGCCCGGGGCATTGTGAGCGCCCACAAGATTGACAAAGGGAAATACCAAAAGCCTCACGATAAGCCTCAGCGCATCCACAAACCCAAAGAAGATGTGCTGCTGATAGTAGCCCAGCGCCAGGCCGATGTCCGCCCGGGACCGGTAACCCTCAAGCCATGCCGGCAGCACACCCAGGCTGTAGGTGGCAAGCCTTGTCAAAGGGGCATAAATGAGGCAAATCAGCACAAAAGGCGCCGCGCCAACAAGCACCGTGAAAAACCCCTTGGCGGGGTGGAAACAGCGGTCAATGTCCTTCCCGGGGATGTTTTTCCCCTCTTCATGGCGAACATGGGCAATCTCCGCGAAAGCGACATCCCCCTCCCCCACATGTGCGCCTTCAGAATAATACACAAGCCCCATCAGGCCCAGCAAAGCCAGGTTGATCAAGACCCTCATCCAGGGGATATCAACACTCAGCAACTGCCCTATAAAGAAAAACGCAAAGGCACTCATGACCAAATAGCCCGCTATCCGGCCGGATCGTCTGGCAGCGAGGCGGCTTGCCCTATGGCCTTTCAGCCAGGGCTTGTAAACCAGTTTTGGACCCTTTTTGGCGGATGCCCCTTTATCCATCGACACCCTCATTCCACATATATCCGGGGCACGCGCTGGCTTATCGCCAGCAGCACCTCATAAGAGATGGTACCCATCCAACCCGCAATCTCATCGGCCAGGATATGCTCCTCTCCCTGTTGGCCAAGAAGCACCGCATTGTCACCTGCATAGACAGGGCCGGCTCCTGACACATCCACCATCATCTGATCCATACACAGCCTGCCGATGATGGGGCAGCGGCGGCCGTTGACCAGAACCTGGCCCTTTCCGGAAAGGCTGCGTGAATAGCCATCCCCGTAACCCACGGCGATAGTAGCCACCTTGACCGGCCTCTTAGCCCGATAGGTAACGCCATAGCCCACTGCTTCTCCTGTCCCGATGTCCTTAACATGGGTGATCTCAGCCTCCCAGGTGAGGACAGGACGTATCGCCTCGCTGTAGGCAACGGACAGATATCCAAAGAGCGAAATGCCCGCGCGCACCATGTCAAAACGGGCCTCAGGGCGTGGCAGTGTGGCGCTGGCGGCAGCATGGATCAGCAGCCCGGGGGGCAAGAGGGTTAACATATCGCCAAAACGCGCCAACTGCCCGTCGTTAAAGCGGGTGTCCGGGTTCCCCCCGTCGGCGAAGTGGGTGAAAGCACCGGTGATTTTTACTCCCCGGGCGGGGCAAGCCGCTTCCAATAAGGCCACAAGCTCCTGCTCAGTTTTCACCCCTACCCGGTTCATCCCGGTGTCCAGCTTAACATGCGCGCGGGCTTCAAGGCCGGAGGCAATTGCTGCGGCCTGCAAAGCCTGAATGTGATCGGGCGTGAACACCGACAGCGTGAGGCCGCAGCGCACAGCTGCAAGAGCCCCGGCGGCATTCACCGGCGCCAGCACCAGGATAGGAAGCCGGATACCGGCCTCACGCAGGAATTCTCCTTCCTCAGTGATGGCAACGCCCAGCCAGTCCGCCCCCGCTTTTTCCGCCGCCCGCGCCACAGGCAAAAGGCCATGGCCGTAGGCGCTGGCCTTGACCACGGCCAACAGCTTGACATCAGGGCCCATCATGCGCCGGACAGCCCCCACATTGGCAGCGTAGGCTCCCAGGTCTACACGGGCGAAAGTACGTCTGTACATGGCGTTTCCTTTTCGTCGCTAATCCTGATAATACCTATGCAGTATAACACAGACCCGCCAAAACGCAATTGCGCCTATCGGGCCAGCCCATTGTGTGCGCGTGTCTGGCTGAAACCATGCAGGTGGTGGTATACTTTACGGGGCACTGCCCTTTATAGGAATATGAAAGGTGTTATTCTATTGTCACAACTTGATTTTAAACCCATCACCCTTGCGGATCAAGAATGGATGACCGCACTGCTGAATGAAGGGCACCGGGGTTCCCTGGAGTACAACTTCACCTCTAATTTCATCTGGCGGAAGGTGTACAAACTTCATGCCTCCCGTTTCGGGGATCATCTGTTGGTGATGGCTGACGCCGAAAATCCCACATTTATCTTTCCCTCAGGCAAAAGCGATCCGTCGGATGCCGTGCGTGCCCTGGCAAAATACACAGCCGAACGGGGAGTACCCCTGGTTTTTAACACGGTCCTGAACCAGGACCAGGGTCGGCTGGAAGCCCTGTTTCCCGACCAGTTCACCTTTGAACCGGACCGCAATGACTTTGACTATGTTTATCAGGCAAAAAACCTTATGACCTTAAAGGGAAAAAAACTCAGCAACAAGCGTAACCGCGTCAACCGCTTCATGGCATCAGAGCGGCAATGGTCATATGAGCGGCTGACACCTGAGAACCTGGATGAAGCCCACCTGATGAGCCTGACATGGTGCCGGGAAGCCGGATGCATGGAAGACGAAGATCTGTTTAATGAGTCATGCGCGGTGGAACAGGCTTTCAAACACTATGAGGCACTTAAACTCACCGGGGGCTTGCTTCGCGCGGGGAGAAAAGTCATCGCCTTCACAATGGGAGAGCCGCTCAATGCGGACACCTACCTTGTGCATGTGGAAAAGGCATATAACAACATTGAAGGCGCCTATCAGATGATCAACCAGCAGTTCGCCCTGGACGCGTTTGAAAAATACACCTACATCAACCGGGAGGATGACGCCGGTGACGAGGGCCTGCGAAAAGCCAAACTTTCTTACGCCCCTGCTTTTCTGGTGGAAAAATCCTCGGCCAAACTGATTGGGCTGATTTAATAATATGATCCGCTTTTCACAGGACAGCGACCTTCCGGCACTCTATGCCCTCTGGCAGGAGGCTTTTGAAGCGGACGCCCGTGAAGCGGAATATTTTTTCAGCCGCCGGCTAAGACGCGAATACACGCTGGTTGCGCTCGATGAGGGCAGGGTCCTAGGCATGCTCTCCATGCTGCCGATAAGTCTGGTGGTGTCGGGCAAATCATATCCCGCCCGCTATGTGTTCGCTGTGGCCACCTTTAGGCAGTTTAGGGGCCAGGGGCTCAGTTCACAGCTGCTGGATGCCGCCCACCAGTACATGACCGTTTCAGGGGAGGCGGCCTCGGTGCTGGTACCGGCGCGCCCCTCCCTCTTTGACTTCTATGGCAAGCGCGGCTACGAAACCCGCTTTTTTATCGATTCCCTGAACATATCATCGCGGGAAATCCCGGTGCATCCCCCTGCCGCGCAGCTTGCTTCCATCGGGGCGGAGGACTACCTCCGCCTGCGTGATGGGGCATTTGGACAAAGCAGCCTCTATGTCCGTTGGGACCTGGAGGCTCTCCGATTTTTTATCAGCAGTTTGTTTGGCGCGGGAGGCGCCCTGCGGATTGTCACGCCGCAAGGTGAAGCCGCTTGCCTGTATGAACTCCGGGATGGGGGTGCCAGGGTGACTGAGCTTGCGCTTCATGGCCTTGGATGGCAGGACGCCATGGCAGCCATTCATGGGTATCTTGGGGCACCTGCCTATACCCTGCGCATGCCCGCCGGAACGCTGCCGGGGGCGCCTACGCAACCCTTTGGGATGATTCGATGGCTTGCCCCTGCGCCAGAAATGCAAGGCGGAGCGCCTTATCTTTCCATCGCCAAGGATTGATATAAAAAACCGTCCGCTGGAACAGTCTGCCCACAGTTTGCGATAACACGCTTATTATTTTGGCATTCTGATTGTGATTTAAACCAAGGAAAGTCGATTGATTCCGTCCGGCGGTGTAAACTGGAGCAATTAACGCGCTCAGCTACGGTATCATAAGGTTGGTAAACCCCATGAAAAGGCCGCTCTATCAGCGGCCTTGGAAAAATACATCTTCGGGTAATTCAGCGCGTTTTCAGGCGTTTCAGGAAATTGATTCAGAGGCCATATTCATAGCAAAGGTTATGTCAGCGGCTCGGATTGCTCCACCACTCATGGGTTGACAGTTGCGGGTTCCTCGATTACTTCGGGCTGTGGTTCCTCCGGGAGTGTTTCTTCAGCCGGGGGGCCCATCAGCTCGCCCAGCATCGCCATAAAGACTGGGCCTTCCTCAGGCAAAGCAGCGCCAAGGCGCGTGAGAAGCTCCGGGATAGCCTGCATCAGGCTGGTCTCAAGCTGGGTGTTTGCTTCGTCCGTCATGCCGTTTTCTGTCAGGACGATGACACTGGCACCTTCCAGGGCGGGCGGCGCTGGCTCTTCATCCGTCGGCCCAGCTGACACGGTGAGAGTCAGAAGGGGATCGGGCAGCATCAAAGACAGGCTGAGGGTCGCGCGGCCCTCCATGGTGTCAAGATTGTTTTCGGCTTTGAACGAAATGCCGATATTCGTTCCGCCGGAAGCAATGCCCAGTTCCGCTTCGCGTCCCATCTGCGGCAGTTCCGATACTCTGTGTGTGTTGAAGGTGATAAGGGTGTCCGAAAAATTCTCTCCGGTGAGAATGTCTTTCTCAATCTGGTCCCAGTCGGGCACAGCCGGTTCTTCGCCTTCCGGCGCAAAGCTGTATCCCTGGCCGATTATCCTGGCCTTTATCCCCTGATTGCCAATGAGGATATCCAGCTTGGCGGGCATTTCCGAGCCATCGGCGGTTACACCGTCGATGTAGATGCCATCTGCGCCCTCGTACACCCAGCCGGTTAACAGGGCCGTATCAGGCTCGGACTTGCCTTGCTTGGCCGCATCTTCCAGCATCTTGCCTATGTCCGGTATCTCGTCTGTTTCAACAATTTCATCGGAAATGGCTTTGTTCTCGGTGATGAATTTCTGAATAAATTCCTTGTGCACCGGAGCACCGTTGTAGATATCGGCCAGCTTCTGCAGCAGGTCAGCCAGCTGGTGCGAGGTTATAGTAACCTGTGTGCGTTTAGCAAAGGCGCCATAGCCCTCCACGGTGAAACTGCCCTCTTCGGGAATAAAGGCAGCCGTGGACTCGCCCAGAACACCCCCGATGGTTTGAAGGTGAAGCTGGACGATTCGCGTCACCTCTTCGGGGTCCACCTGTACTTTTGACGCCTGGCCCATCACTTGTTTGATCATCCCAGCGTCAATGCTCAGCGCAAGCCCGGGCAGCATACTAGTGGTGATGCGGTTCTCAAAGGTCTCCTGGTTCATCGTGGCACGGATGTCCACCACCGGAGCGACCTGGGAGCCGATGGAAGCGGACACCGCGTTCTTGTTGGCCAGAACACTGAAACTGAGTTTGTTGATAGCGTTGATGGCGGCCGAAATAACCGTGCCGGACTCCTCGTCCTGCATTTCGCCTGTAAGCATCGGGATCAAGGCTGCCGCCTGCGGGTTGATAGTCAGTTGGATATCATAGCGCATGGTGCCGACATCCTTAAACAGGTCAGCCAGGTTGGGGTGC
>JAAYJP010000153.1 GCA_012522875.1 Clostridiales bacterium
ACCACATCAATCCCGTTTTTGATTGACAGGCGGACAAACTCCTCCACCACATCATCTGAATAGTGCTTATACCCTAATAGGTTCTGCCCACGCAGCAGCATCTGCAGTTTTGTGTTGGGCATCGCTTTCTTAAGGGTTCTCAGGCGCTCCCAAGGATCCTCGTTTAAAAACCGCAGGCAGGTGTCAAATGTCGCGCCGCCCCAGACTTCCAGTGACCAGTATCCAATGCTGTCAAGCAGGCTTGCAGCCGGCAGCATTTCATCAGTGCGCATGCGGGTGGCCGCAAGGGACTGGTGTGCATCCCTCAGGATGGTTTCAGTAATCAATAATTTCTTATGGTCCATGGTTTCTCCTTTGAATGCCGTTGCGAGGGCCTATGCCAGGGTGCACAGCAGGGAACCGGTCTCCACCGATTGTCCGGACTGGACGGCCAGGGAAGCCACCATGCCATCCCGGGGAGACAGGATCTCATTCTCCATCTTCATGGCTTCCAAAATCAGGATCACCTGGCCTTTTTTTACCAGATCGCCCTGCTTGACCGCCACGGACAGGATGGCGCCAGGCATGGGCGCTTTGACTTCTTCGCCGGTTTTTGGCGGCTGCACTTCAGGCTGCCGCTGTGATATAGGCGCAGAGGCTGCCTGGGGCGCTGATTGAACAGGCATTGCCTCGCCCGCTTCCATCTGTTCGATGCCGATCTCGTATTCCACTCCGTTGACGATTACCCTGTAGTTTTTCATGCCTGCCTCCTCTTATTAAATGATACAACACGAAGCGCCGAAATATCGGTGCCTTCATACTCAGCGATGGCCGCTGTCACCGCGGCGATCAACTTCTGCCTGTCCGGTATAGGCTGGGTGAGCGTTATCGGCACCGGGGTCCGCTCAGCAATCAAATCCGCCTTGACTTCGCTGGCTGATGCCTCCGGCTGCCGACGGATCAGCTTCAGCCCCATTAAGAGCATAATGATGTTCAGAGCCAGCAAGATAGCGGCCCACCATGGCATGTTCTGCATTTGCATCCTCGCTTTCAAAAAAATGACACTCGACATAATTCCCTATTTTATATTATACTACATCTTGGATTGTGAACCAACCCATTTTTTCGCAAATCTGAGCACGCAAAGCAGCCCATCATTTGCGAACCGGCTTTGGAGCGCCACGCTGGTCCCAATGCCAGGATGAACCGCCATGCTGTTGCACGGCTGTCAGGCGGGGTTGGAAAACGCTCCGAATTTATCCGGGGAGGTTGCATGCATGTTTTCTGGAATTCTGGCCGACTTGTTCTCAGGCGTGGCATTTTTGTTCACCATGGCCGGCCTGAAAACCCTGGTGATGTTTATCATTGCGGGAACGCTCATTTATCTGGCCATCAGGAAGGATTACGAGCCGGCACTGCTTTTGCCCATCGGTTTTGGCGCCATTCTGGCAAACTTGCCGCCGGTGCTGGGCGCTGCGATGCCCGCGGTCATTGGAACGCTGGAGGAACCAGGCTTTCTGCAGGTCCTCTTCAATGCCGGTATCGCCAACGAGCTTTTCCCGGTGCTGATCTTTATTGCTGTGGGTGCTATGATTGATTTTTCCCCGCTGATGAAGGACCCCTCCATGATTTTCTTTGGCGCGGCTGCTCAGTTTGGAATTTTTGCCACCTTCCTGGTATCCATCCTGCTCCTGCCCCTGGTATTAAGCCCGGAACAGCTGGCGGAGCCCAATATCGTTATCCGTTTGGCCTCAGCCATTGGCATCATCGGCGCAGCGGACGGGCCAACCACACTTTATGTGGCCAATCATTTTAACCTCAAGGATTACATGGCGCCGATTTCTGTCGC
>JAAYJP010000154.1 GCA_012522875.1 Clostridiales bacterium
AGCATCTGCCCCAGGTATTCCTGCGGGTCGCCCATGGCGTAGATACAGGACACCGAGGCCACGATGATAACGTCCCTCCGCTCCTTGAGCGCCGCGGTGGCGCTGTGGCGCAGGCGGTCTATCTCATCGTTGATGGCCGAGTCCTTCTCGATGTAGGTATCGCTGGAGGCGATGTAGGCCTCCGGCTGGTAGTAGTCATAGTAACTGACGAAATATTCCACCGCGCTGTCAGGAAAAAAGGCGCGGAACTCCGCGCACAGCTGCGCCGCCAGCGTTTTATTGTGGGCGATGACCAGGGTGGGCTTCTGGATTTTCTCAATCACCGCGGCCATGGTGTAGGTTTTTCCGGAACCGGTAACGCCCAGGAGCGTCTGCCCTCTCAGGCCTTCCCTCACCCCTTTGGCCAGCGCTTCAATGGCCTGGGGCTGGTCGCCCCGGGCGGTGAAGGGGGCCTTCAACACAAAGCGGTTCATTTCCTGCTCCCGGCCTTCTGATGCCCGGGGACAAAAAACACGCCGTTCCCCTGATGACGCATGCAATCGCACCGGCGATGTTTCTCACGGGATTCTCTGGTTTTCAAAGCAGTCTCTCCCTCCTGGCACAGCCAATATCCTATCATTTTTCATACCGGTCCACAAGGCGCCTGACGGCGCGGAAGCTGTGCCTGGTTGTTCCTGTTGCCCGGGCATGCTATGATCTTCGCATCCGCCTATTCACCTGGGAGGTTATCATGACAAGAAAGCCCGGCGTTTTGCCCCTGGCCATCACAGGCGCCTGCATCGCCCTGTGTGTGGTGCTGCCCCTGGCCTTCCACGCCATTCCCAATGCGGGGAATGTCTTCAGTCCCATGCACATTCCCGTTCTTCTCTGCGGGCTCATCTGCGGCTGGCCTTTTGGCCTGGCCTGCGGCATCCTGGGCCCTCTGCTGTCAAGCCTCATCACCGGCATGCCGCCCCAGGCCTTCCTTCTGCCCATGGCAGTGGAGTTGGCCGTCTACGGCCTGGCCACGGGGTTCCTGATGCGCTGGGTGCACACAGGCAGCAACTATGCGGACCTCTATATCTGCCTGATTGCAGCCATGCTCCTGGGGCGGGTTATTGCGGGCCTGGCCCGGGGGTTGATCTTATCCCCCGGAAATCTCACCATGGCAGCCTGGGCCAGCGGGTATTTCATCACCAGCCTGCCTGGTATCGCTATTCACCTGGCGCTGATCCCAGCGCTGGTCATGGCCCTCATGAGGGCCCGTCTGATCCCAGCCCGCTACCCAGGGAGGGCTTAGGCTATGCCGGTGGGTGTTTTCAGGAATCATCTGATGCAGCAGGCCGAAAGGCACCCGGCCCTTAAGCCCCAGGATGCCCTGAAGCTCTGCTTCCAGGCCGCCTTTGGCCCGGAGCACCTGCTGGTAGATGAGCCATCAGCCAAATCCCGGCTGCTTGAGGAGCTTGAGGCTGTCACCGCTTCCCCGGGAATCCTGTGGGAGCCCATCAGCCACCGCTATGCCCGTGTCAACCTGGCCCCTTTCAAGCACATGGATATGCCGCCGGAGAGCCTATGGCAGGCGTTTTCCCAAAGCGTCCGGGCACCCAAGGACGCGGCGGCAAGCTCACTATATGAGGCCTATCTGGATATTGTGGGGGAAGCAGCACGCCTTGGCATCCTACCCTTTGGCACAGCGGACTGGCAGGAGACCCTCGCGGGCTATCTGGCCAGGGGCGGCGGCCCGATTGGCCACAGCCCGGGCTACCGGCAGGCGGAGCATCCCCACTACCGGGTGGTTATGCTTGGTTATCTGGCGGAACTTCCCTCAGACATTTAATCGCCTGGGTATATTGTCCCAACGGATGCCTGCCCGACAAGGAGATGATTTTTATGGCCTGGATTCAGGAAAACCTTCTGTCCCTCCTCCTAGGGACCGGCCTGGTATTTTTTCTGGCGGTGACCGTCGCCCTCACCTCCCGGGAGCGCAAGGGCCTGTGCGGCTGCAGCCAGCGCAGTGAGGCCGGCTGTGCCTGCGCCCAGGAACACCTGGAAGCCCTGAAGGGAGAATAGACGCGGGTTTTCATCCCCGCAGACGATGCAGCCCGCTGGCTGATGCCAGCGGGCCAAGGTTTCCTATTCGTTTGTCTGACCGTCTGTTGCCGTCTTTCTGGCTTCGCCCGGGAACAATCACCATCTCCCTTTGGGGGATTTGGCTGCCCGGGTCAGGGACGATGGCGCCTTTTGGGTTCGTTGGTCGGTATAGCCATCAAAGGTCGCTGTCCGGCGCTTGCCGTAAGTGTTACAGATTGCTTGCCTCAGCAGGGCGGGCGAAGCAGACAACAAAGGGTATGTTTTCCATATTATTCAGTATACCGCCCTCCTTCTGAGCCGATCTATGCCTATTCCTTGGCTC
>JAAYJP010000155.1 GCA_012522875.1 Clostridiales bacterium
CTTTGGCGGCTTGAGGGCGTTGATCTGCCTGTGAAGGAACTGAAAGCCGAAACTGTGTTTCAGCGCTTTTTCAGGAAGATGAGTGAAAAACGATGATGATATTTGAAGATAAACGAACAAGGCCGCACTTCGACTTCCTTTTGTTGATACTTGCTTATGCGCTGATGATTTTTGGTGTGCTGGCGATTTCCATCGCCACCTATGATCCCACCGTGCCGGCAGACTCTCTTCTGAACCATATTTTAAACTCAGACACGGGATCCTGGCAGGCCATTTTTGTCATTGCCTCTCCGGCTATTGTCTGGTTTGTAGTGAGTGTCCCATACGAACATTTCAGAACCTATGCCGTGCTGTATTATGCCGCCGTCATCCTGCTGCTGTTTACCGTTCTTCTGGTATCCACCGCCATACGTGAGGTAAAAGGCTGGTTTGAAGTAGGGTTGGGGCGCATGCTCCAGCCCAGTGAGTTTGCAAAGCTTACCCTGATCCTGATGCTGGCCCGTGAGCTGGCCATCACTGAAAAGCCGATGGGCAACGTGCGTTCCGTGCTGCGCATCGGGCTGTTTTCCCTGGCCCCCGTCGCGCTGACACTGGCTCAGGGAGAAACCGGCACCGTGCTGGTCATGGCGGGCATCATCTACCTGATGCTGGTTTTTGGCGGGGTCGATTGGAAATGGATTCTTTCCATTACAGTCATCATATCCCTGGCCATTGGGGCAGTTTTCGCCTATGGCATCATTGGGGATTCAACGGACTACCGCATCCTGCGGCTGATATCGTTTTTGGATCCCCAGGCATATGAGAGCAGTGCAGGCTACCAAATCATCAACTCGCAGCAGGCCATTGGATCCGGTGGCCTGACTGGAATCGGCGGGTTTGTTGCCGGCTCCATGAGCCAGCTCAACTATGTGCCGGAAGACTGGACAGACTTCATTTTCGCTACCATAGGTGAGGCAGTAGGATTTATAGGCTGTGCCCTTATCGTGTTGGTTTATCTGCTGCTCATCCTGAGAATGCTGTATCTATCGCGCTTCACCGCGGACAAGTTTGGCCGCCTGGTGATTATCGGCGTAATGTCCATGATGTTTTTGCATGTCTTCCAGAACATTGCCATGACCCTGGGTCTGATGCCCATCACAGGCATTCCGCTGCCCTTCTTAAGCTATGGCGGCTCCAACCTGGTCACAAATGTGGTCGGCATCTCCCTTGTGTTGAATGTAACCCGCAACCGCAGCAATGCCATGCCGTCCTACGCCACACCTGTTTCCACCGTGGCAGGTATCCGCCGGCGCAGGAAGAAGCAGAGCATTTACGTCAACAGCGCCCAGGATGATGGGTTCCGAAAACGCATACGCTCACTCAGGAGCAAAGGAAACAAAAAAACAGCCTGAATTTTGGTTATAATTGACCTTCTCCCGAGGCTTGCCAACTTCAGGGTTGCCATGTATAATGCGCTGCGATGATGCGGGAGGAGCGTAAGAAAGCCATGCTGGAGAGGACCCCTATGATTCTGGTTAAATGCCCCCGTTGTGAATTGAACTATATGGCGCCCGGCGAGACACTCTGCAAAGTATGCTTCCGCGAGGTACACCACGCGGAGCTTCGGGAGGAGCCGGAGCTTTGCTCAGAGTGCAACACAGAGCGTGCCCTTCCCGGCAAGGATCTTTGCCTTTTCTGCCTCCAGGAACGGAAGAATTCCTATGGGAAACTCAAAGTTTTAGGGGATGGGCCCGTTGACCTTACACTTGGTGATGTGAGTGGGATGGAGGAGATCATTCCGGCCATTGAAGAGGATGACCCAGACTTCTGCGTGCTAGGAGATGCCCTGTCGTTGGAAGAAATGGGGGAACAGGAAGACCGGGACGACGAGGACGAAGACGAGGCGATGGATGGTTGATGGCAGCCAGGTTTATGCCATAGGGGATCTCCACTTGCCGGGCTCCATGGACAAGGCCATGGACATGTTTGGCCCGCAATGGGAGTACCACTTTGAAAAGATCCAGGCGGACTGGTATGATAGAGCCCGGGAGCAGGACATCATCCTGATCCCGGGCGACATTTCATGGGCTATGGATCTTGAGGATGCCCGAGGTGACCTGATGGCCATCAGCCGCCTGCCGGGCAGCAAGATAATCATCCGCGGCAATCACGACTATTGGTGGAAGGGTATTGCCAGGGTACGGGACGCGCTGCCCGCCGGGATGTATGCCCTTCAGCATGACGCGCTGAGAATCGGCGAATACCTTTTTGCCGGTTCCCGTGGCTGGGAACGCCCGGACAGCGAATCGCCGGAGCCTGAGACAGATAAAATCTACCAGCGCGAGCTGATTCGCCTGGAGATGTCCCTTCAGCGTGCAAGGAAGCTGGATCCCAAAAAACGTTTGATTGCGATGTGCCATTATCCGCCCACAGATGCGCAGGGGGTTGAAACGCCGGTGACATCGCTGATGGCACATTATCAGGTGAGCGATGTGGTGTATGGGCATCTGCACGGATATTCCTGCTGCGGCGCTTTTGCCGGGATATTGGATGGTGTGCGCTACCACTGTGTATCCTGTGACTGCACGGGGTTCAAGCTGCATCTCCTTCCGGCGTGACTTTCCCCAAAGGATTGAAAAAGCCTTTGAGTTTTAAAATTCATCAGAACAAACAATAATCCAGATAATTTTATAACAGGTTAGCTGGTTTTTTTTTGTTTGGAATGGGTGTTCTGTTTTTGAGGCGCGAAATACAGAACGCCCATTCGCGTATTTTGCGTCGAGTTGCCTTGAAAAATGCTCTTTTGTACCCAAAGGCCAAACATCACGGAGCTGTTGGCTTTACGCCCGTGGAAGGGTGTGGTAATTTGTGCCTGAAAAGGGAAATAAGTGGCGAATGGTGGTGATTTCGGTGACGGACCAGCGGCAGGATGCCCCGAAAGGAATGGAAACATCCAATGGTGACGCTTCCGAAAATGCCCAAGCTGCATCCCGCCTGGGATTTATTGGCGTCTACAACCACTCAATCGACAACAAGGGAAGAGTGATTGTGCCCCAGACCTTTCGTGGGCTGCTGGGAGAAAAGATCATCGTGGGGGTCACCCTAAGCCAGGATGCCATTGCCATCTATCCCCAGGAGGTGTGGGAAGAGAAAGTGGAAATGCTCAGCACCTTAAGCCGCCAGGACGCGGCAGCTGAAGTCTTCCTGACACGTTTCGCCATGTATTCCTTTGATGGTTGTGGCTTTGACAACCAGGGCCGGGTACTGCTGCCGGCGGCGCTAAGGGATCAATTCCTGGAAGGCGCCCAGGGCGTCCAGGTCTCGGGAACCACCGAGTATGTACGCCTGGTCAGCGATAAGCAGGCCGCCCTGGAACGCGAGAGCTTCCACGCCAAATACCCTGATGCTTCTCTGGCCATCAGCGCCATTCAGGCGCGGGTCAGAAACAAGAAGGCCGAGGACGGATAAAAAAAGGGCCGGAAAGGACAAAGCATGCATAAGAGCAGGAGTGTTCACAAAACGCAGTATGTCAAGGCGGGTTTCCAGCGGGAACAGAACAGCCGCATTCAGGTTTCAAGCCATGTCTATCTCTATAATGAAGGGGAGCCGGAGGACCGCACCGCATTCCACACAACAGAGGGCCGGGCGGCGTCCCATGGCCTTCCGATCAAATGGGGCGCTTTCGTTTTATTATTAGCCGCGCTTCTGTCCGTATGGATGGTGGGCAGCAAGATTGCCTTGACGCACGAACTCAATCAGGCGTATGCTGACCTACGCAGCCGCTATGCGGCCGCCGACGCGGAGGGAATAAGGCTTTCTGAAATGCTGGCGAAGAAAAGCGATGCGTCGGCTATTTGTTATTATGCCGTTCAGAACCTGGGTATGCGGCTTGCGACTCATGAGGAAACCATTGGTGTAAGCGCCCAAGGGCCCATGCAGACAGCCCGCCTGGACGGGATGTTAACAGGGAAGACGTCCGGCGGCAAATGATAACATGACAAGGGGTAAGCATGAAACTATCTCAACTCGCCAAAGCGGCGGCGCCTTATGTACTGTCCTTAAGTGAGGACTGTGAGATCAGCGCGTTGTGCGCGGACAGCAGGCTGAAAACAGAGGGCGGACTGTTTTTTTGCATTAAGGGCGCGCGCACGGACGGGCATGAGCACGCAGGGGAAGCGGTCAATAACGGCGCTGTGGCCTTGATGGTAACACAGCCGCTTAATAGCATTCCTGTGCCCCAGTTGGTTGTAAGCGACGACCGCGCGGCGATGGCGCTGGTCACCAGGGCTTTTTATGGCTCTGCTGATGAAAAACTAAAACTGGTGGGCATCACTGGTACCAAGGGAAAGACGACCACCAGCTATTTGGTGAAGGCGGTATTGGAACACTCCGGCTTCAAATGCGGGCTCATTGGCACGACCGGAAATATGATTGGGGACCAATGGGCCGACAGCCGCCTTACTACGCCTGATCCGATTGAGCTGCACCGGACGCTTCGCATGATGGCGGACGCGGGATGCGAATATGTGGTGATGGAGGTATCCGCCCACGCCCTGGCAATGCGGCGCCTTGAAGGGCTGGTATTTGAAGCTGGTTGCTTTACCAACCTCTCCCAGGACCATTTGGACTTCTTCCCCACCATGGACGACTACTACCAGGCCAAAAAGGGCTTCTTTACTTCCGGCAGCGTGAAAAACGCAGCCGTCTGCATTGATGATGCCAGAGCCAATGACCTTTTGTCATCAATCCTTGTGCCGCGCATTACCTTTGGCATTGCGCTGGACGCTGACATCTTTGCCCGACATATTGACATCCATGAGGATGGCGTGGCTTTTAGCCTGGTGTTGTGGAATGAACGGAAGTATCCAGTGCGGCTGCGCCTGATGGGTATGTTTAATGTGTATAACGCCCTGGCTGCGGCGGCCATCAGCTTAAGCGTGGGGGCAGCACCGGAAATTATATGCACCGCCCTTGAGAGTGTGGTGTCCGTGCCGGGCAGGGCAGAGGTACTTGACACGCACACCGACTATAAGGTCATCCTGGATTATTCCCACTCACCGGATGCTATGGAAAATATCCTGACTGCTGTGCGGGAGTTCGCTCGTGGGCGTATTATCATCGTTTTTGGCTGTGGAGGCGACCGCGACCACGCCAAACGGCCCATCATGGGGCGAATAGCCGGTAAACTTGCGGATATCTCCATTCTCACCAGCGATAATCCTCGCAATGAGGATCCCATGGAAATCCTCAGCGCTATTGAAAAGGGGATTAAACCCACTGGGGGTGTCTATGAGGTGATTGAAGACCGCAGGGATGCGATTCGCCGGGCTATGCGGATGGCCACGTTGGGTGATGTGGTTCTCCTGGCTGGTAAAGGCCACGAAACATATCAGGAAATTTTCGGCGTTAAGCGCCCGTTTGATGAAAAATTAGTGGTGCAGGAGCTGCTCCTGGATATGGGCAGGGGGGACAAGGGAGATGCTTGAGGCACTGTGCGCCATATTGGCGCTAATCCTGGTGGCCTTGCTGATGCCGGGGTTTATCCGCTTTGTAAAAAACCGCAATATGATCCAGCCTGAGTATGAGCTGGGGCCGGATTCTTTCCGCAAGCAGGAGAAGCCGCCCAACATGGGCGGCTTGGTTATCGCCCTGTCAGTGGTGCTATCGGCTCTCCTGTTTGCCCAGTTCTCCCAGGGTACCGCCCATGCGCTCCTGCTTTTCCTGATTGCTGTGGGCATGATGGGGGTGGGATTGGCGGATGACTATATCAAGAACATCCGCCAGAATCATGAGGGCCTCAGACCCCGGTACAAAATTATCGGCCAGGTGGGTATCGGCATTCTCTTTGCTGTTCTGTGCAAAAACACCGTGGGCACCTCTATCCACCTGCCCTTCAGTACCGGATTTTTGGACCTTGGTCTGTTTTATTTGCCGCTGATGGTTCTGCTGATCGTCTTCATGACCAATTCGGCTAATCTCCAGGATGGTGTGGATGGCCTGATGTCGGGCGTATCCTCAGTGGGCGGCTTGGCATTTGGCCTTATCGCGACGCTGATTGACGGGGACAGTCTGGGCAACCCCATGGTGGCTTACACCTGTTTCGCGCTGGCCGGGGCCTGCGTGGGTTTTTTATTCCACAACCAGCCTCCTGCCAAAATATACATGGGAGACACTGGCAGCATGTTTATCGGCGGCCTTTTCGTGGGGGCAGCGATGTTGCTGCGGCTTCAGCTATGGCTGATCCCTATTTGTTTTACGATGATCATGTCCTCAGTGTCCGTCATCGCGCAGCGTTTATATTTCAAAGCGACCAAAGGAAAGCGGCTCATCCGCATGTCTCCCATCCATCACCATTTTGAACTAATGGGCTGGCAAGCCGTTCAGATAGACAGGCGCTACATAATGGTGACATTGATCCTTTCCGTGGTGGCCGTTCTGGCCGCCCTGCCCTTTCGTCCATAACCTTTAAACGGGAAAGGCGCTGTTATGGCAAGGCAACTTCAGGTCGCGGGAAAACGTATTTTGGTCATGGGTGCGGCACGCAGCGGCATTGCAGCAGCGCGGTTGCTGGCTGACCGCGGTGCCCAGGTTACGCTGAATGACACGAAGCCAGCGCAGGAACTGCCCGTGGGATTTGAGAGTTTGGAAGGGCTTGCGGTGGGTCTGCGTTTTGGCGAAGGGCCGGACAGGTTTCTGCATCAAACGGACTTGGTGGTTGTAAGCCCCGGCATCCCTCTAAGCCAGGCTTTTCTGGACAAATGCGCAGCACTTGCGTTGCCTGTCATTGGCGAACTGGCGTTGGCGGCGTCGCTTACGGATCTGCCTATCCTCGCGGTAACAGGCACCAACGGCAAAACGACCACCGTGTCCCTAATGGGCGAAATGTTCAGGCAGGCAGGAAGAGTGGTCCAGGTGGCGGGAAATGTGGGTTTTCCTTTGAGCGCCGCTGTTCTCAAGGCTGGGCCGGAGGATGTCCTGGTGGTTGAGGTTTCCAGCTTTCAGCTGGAGACTGTCCAGAAAATCCACCCCAGGGCAGCGACGGTTCTCAATATTACGCCAGACCACCTGAACCGCCATGGCAGTATGGAAAACTACATTGCCCTGAAGGCCAGGATTTTTGACAACCAGACGCCAGCAGATCTGGCTGTGCTGAATTTGGATGACCCGGTCACACGCGCCATGGCGCAAGGAGTTCCTGCACAGTTGGCGTATTTCTCTGTGGAACAGGAGGTGGATGCAGGCGCTATGCTCCGCAAAGAGGAGATAATCATCCGACGCAACGGGCAGGAGCGCATCATTTGCCCTTCACGGGACCTGAAGCTCCCGGGCCTTCACAATGTACAGAACGCTCTGGCTGCGCTGATTATGGCCGACTTCATGGGGGTTCCTCCTCAGGTCGCGGCCTATAGTTTGAAAGTGTTTCAGGGCGTGGAACACCGCATAGAATTCGTTCGGGAACTTGATGGTGTGGCTTATTACAACGACTCAAAGGGCACCAATCCGGACGCAACCATCACGGCCTTCAAGGCGATGCGCGCGCCCACTGTTGTTATCCTCGGGGGCTATGACAAGAGGATATCGTTTTCCCAAATGGCCAAGATGGCCAGGGAAAACCGGAATATCCAGGAAGCGGTGCTCATCGGTCAAACTGCAGGAGAAATCGCGTCAGCGCTGCAAGAGGCTGGTTTTACGGCCTGCCGGCACGCCGGCACCCTGGACGAGGCGGTCAGCCTGGCCCAAAGCCTGGCTTTGCCGGGCGGCAATGTGCTCTTCTCGCCCGCCTGCGCCTCATTTGACCAGTTCAAGGACTATGAAGAGCGGGGGCGCATATTCAAGCAGCTGGTGATGGCGCTTGGCGCCCCGGGAGGCTGAGATGCAGCCTCCTCCCCGCCCTCCCGAAACAAATCAGGCCTTGCCTGAGCCCATTTACCAGGAACAGGACTGGGAACAGCTCCCTGCCGAAGAGGACATCCCGCCTTCTTTCAAAAGCCCCGCCAGGCGCATATTCCGGCTTGCGGTTATTTTGGTAAGCTTCCTGGTGCTGTTGTTTGTGCTGCGTTACCATGTATTTACTATAAGCAGGGTGCAGGTGGTGGGAAACCATGCGATTACCTGGCAGGAAGTAGCGCGCTCAGCTGGACTTGAGCGGAAGCTGCTATACTTCACAGTCAATGAGGACGAGATCGCAGATGGTGTCAACGCCAATCGCTACCTTGCCTACATGGGAATGGAGAAAGTCTTCCCCAACATGCTGATTCTTTACATCAGGGAAAGAATTCCTTCTGCTTTCTTTACCCACCTTGGGGTGGGTTTCGTGATGGCGGATGACGGCATGATTCTGGAAAAAAGCCGGGACCTGGCATTAAGACAGGGCTTGATTGAGGTATCGGGGCTGGAGATATGGGGCCAGCTGGAAATGGGCATGTTCCCCGTGGGGGGCAGGGCGGGGCAACTTGAGGCACTGGTTGCGCTCCTCAGGGAGATCGTGGAACAGGGCTATGCTGATCAGGTCAGGGATGTGAATGTCTCGGATGAAAACAGCCTGAAGATGAGCACTACCGACGGCTACACTGTCCATTTGGGAAATATGGAGGCACTAAAAGCCAAAATCGGTACGGTACGCGCGGTGATAGGCGAACTGAAAAGGCGTGATTTGGTAGGCGGTGTTTTGGAAGCGTCCATCCCCGGGGAGGCCACCTACCGCGCCAGCGAGGGAAACCTGTAGACGCATCCCGGGAGATATCGAAAAAGCCTGAAAAGGCTTGCCAAGTTATCACAAAAAGGTTACAATAAATTATCCTGACTGCGTATTATGTGAGTCAAGCGGTTTTACATAGTCGCCGGCGAAGGAAAAAGCCGAGAAATGGGGATGAAATGCGATGAGAAGCACTATCAGCGTCATTGATTTTGGTACGAGCAAAATCGTTGCACTGATTGCGGAGGTCAGCGGCAGGCAGCGTTGCGACATTGTTGGCGCCGGTACTGCTGCCTATGACGGCTTCGCCAACGCGCGTTGGAACAACGCCGCCCTGGTAAACGAGGCCATCAGCTCCGCCCTCACAAGCGCTGAGGAACAGGCGCGCAGCTCAGTCAAAAATGTTTATGCAGGTGTGCCAGGTCAGTTTTCAAAAGTATATTCATTTGAGGTCAAAGTGGACCTGCAGGGAGCAGACCCCCGGGTTTCCGCCCGTGATATCTCCACGCTTTTTGCCCTGGCGGACGAGCAGGTTGCCGGTATCCCCGGCACCCCCATACACCGCAGCCCCGCCTGGTTTGTGGTGGACGATGGCAAAAAAACGCTGGAGCCCCTCAATCAGCATGGCAATGAACTGAGGGCGCTTATCTCTTATGTCATCGCAGACCGCTTCTTCATTGAGGACATCACCCAGCGTTTGCTTGCCATCGGCAAAACCGCCGCTGGTTTCTTCTCCACCCCAATGGGGGAGGCCATGCTCTACATTTCTGAGACTGATCGGGACCGTACCGCAGTTTTGATTGACATCGGCTACCTCAACACCGAGGTCATCGCCGTGGAGGGTGATGCCATCATTTTCCACAAGATTCTGCCTCTGGGTGGCGGGCACATATCGGCTGATTTGGCATATGGGCTGGAAATCCCCCTGGATCAGGCGGAGCAGGTCAAGCGGGGATACGAGTTTGGCCTTGGCAGCACCAAGAACAGTTTTGATGTGCTGCTTTCAAATGGCACTACACAAACCTTTGCCCGTGAGCGGGTGGCCCAGGTGTTGGAACCCCGTGTGGACGAGATCTGCGAGGCCGTCATCAAGGGGCTTAAGGACTCGGGCGTTCGGCTTGGCAACTGGTCCCCGGTGTATCTGACGGGCGGGGGCCTTGCCATCAACAAGGGCGGCCGGGAGTATCTGTCTGAAAAGATGGAGCGGCCGGTGCGGGAGTTGCCACGCAAGGCGGTTAAGCTCTCCAGCGCCATTTATTCCAGTTCTCTGGGGCTTTTGGACCTGATTATCGACACGCGCAACAACGCCAACGAAACCCAAACGGGCATCCGCGGATTTTTCCGTGGCTTGCTCAGCGTCTAATTTATAGTGAGGAGGGCCTCCCATGCTTGTACTCCAGGTTGAGCCTGAACAGCAGACAACTTTTGCGTCCATCAAAGTCGTGGGCTGCGGCGGCGGCGGTGCGAACGCTGTAAACCGCATGATCGAAGCCGGACTTAAGGGTGCGGATTTTATCGCGGTGAATACCGACAAACAGGCTCTGGCAGCTTCCAAAGCCGATACCAAAATCCAAATTGGCGAGAAGCTGACAAAAGGCTTGGGAGCCGGCGCCGTCCCGGAGATTGGCAAACGTGCGGCGGAGGAGAGCCGGGAGGAAATTGCCCAGCATCTAAAAGGCGCCGACCTGGTTTTTGTCACGGCCGGCATGGGCGGAGGTACTGGGACGGGCGCCGCGCCCATTGTGGCGGACATCGCCCGGGAGCTCAACTGCCTTACCATCGCCGTTGTCACCAAGCCTTTCCAGTTTGAGGGCAAGCAGCGGATGAAGAACGCTGAGATGGGTGTCAATGAGCTGAAACAATATGTGGACACCCTCGTGGTAATCCCCAATGACAGGCTCCTTGAGGTGGTGAGCAGGGGAACCTCCATGGTGGAGGCATTCAGGGTTGCTGATGATGTGCTGCGCCAGGGTATTCAAGGCATTTCCGACTTGATTGCCTTGCCTGCCCTTATCAACCTTGACTTCGCGGATGTGAAGACAGTCATGGAATCCGGCGGTATGGCCCATATCGGCATTGGCGTCGGCAAAGGTGAAAACCGCATGGTGGAGGCAGCCAGGAGTGCCGTGGCCAGCCCGCTGCTTGAGACCAAGATCGATGGTGCCAGGGCTGTGCTCATTAACATTACTGGCAGTGAGGAAATGGGCATTGTTGATATCAACGAAGCCGCCAGACTCATCCAGGAATCTGCGGACAGCGATGCCAATATCATCTTTGGCGCCGGCATTGAAAACGGGTTGAAGGATGAAGTGCGCATCACCGTAATCGCCACAGGTTTTGAAAAAGGCGCTTTCCCTGTCCGGGAACAGAAGCGTAAACCCTACCGGAGCTCTATCCCCTATGGGCAGGCTACTGCCGCCATCAATCCCTATGAGAACCGGCCAGCCGCGTCCAGGACGGATTTGACCGGATTTGAAGCCCCGCAGGTATCCAATATCTATGAACAGGAGGGCGAAGCCTCTTTCTTCCCGGCGGGTACGCGCCCGGCGGTCACCAATGCACCTCCCTCTGCCATGCCCCCCTCCCAGATTCCAGGGGGCTATCAGCCGGGGCATCAGGGTTACTCGTTTGGCCAGCAGCCTTTCCAGCAGCCCCAGCAAGGCACACAAGGCCCTTATCAGCCCCCGATGCAGCCACAGCCACAACAGCCACAGATGGCGGAGAAGGATGACCTGGGTGTGCCTGCCTATCTGCGCAGAAAAAAGTAAATATATCGGTTGATCAACCCGGGAGAGCCCGCCTTGGGCGGCGCCGAAGGGGAAGCAAGAACTCTCAGGCAAAAAGACCGGGTTGTGACGAAACTCTGGAAAGCGCAGAGCACCAAAAAAGCAACTCCCCCAGGGAGGAATCTTTGAGGTCCAAAGACAGAGGCACGCATTTTGTGCGTGCTTTTTATCAACATCCGAAGGAGCGAAGCGTTATGGAAAAGAAAACACCGCTGTATGACCTGCACCTGGCATTGGGCGGACGGATGGTCCCGTTTGCCGGTTTTCTCCTGCCGGTCCAGTATGAGACCGGTGTGATCGCCGAACATAAGGCAGTAAGAGAAGCTTCCGGGTTATTTGATGTTTCCCACATGGGGGAACTGCGCATCAGCGGGAAAGACGCGCTGAAGAACATCAACATGCTCCTGACCAACGACTTTTCCGACCTGGACATCGGCCGGGTTCGATACAGCCCCATGTGCAATGCTTCAGGCGGCATTGTGGATGACCTGATTGTCTACAAATTTGCACAGGATGATTACCTCCTGGTGGTCAATGCCGCCAATAAGGACAAGGATGCCGCCTGGGTCAGGAGCCATTTGCAGGGCGATGCGAAGATGGATGATCTTTCTGACAGCCTCGCCCAGCTGGCGCTGCAGGGACCCAAGTCCAGGGAGATTTTGTCCCGGGTGGCGGATGCTGAAATGTTCCCGACGAAGTATTATAGTTTTGCTCAGGACATTCCAGTAGCGGGCGTCAGCTGTCTTTTGTCCCGCACCGGATATACGGGAGAGCTTGGCTATGAACTGTACTGCGCCCCTCGCCAGGCTGCAGAGCTTGCGGAAGCGTTGCTGCACGCGGGGCGCGGCCTGGGTCTCATCCCTTGCGGCCTTGGCGCCCGGGACACCCTGCGGCTGGAGGCCGGTATGCCCCTGTACGGGCATGAAATGAGCGATGAGATCACCCCGCTGGAAGCAGGCCTTGCCAACTTTGTGCGTATGGACAAGGAGGAGTTCATTGGCAAGGCTGCCCTTGCAGAAAAAGGAGAGCCAGGGATAATCCGCGTGGGGCTTAGGATTCTTGACCGGGGCATCGCCCGGGAGAACAGCGATGTTTTTGCTGACGGTATCAAAATCGGCCAGACCACCAGCGGCACCCTTGCGCCATACATCAATAAGGCTGTGGCAATGGCCCTAATCGGCAGGGACTTTTCAGCGCCGGGCACTCCGGTTGTGATTGATGTGCGTGGCAGGAAATTGCCGGCTGAGGTGGTGCCGCTGCCCTTTTACCAGCGTCCCAAAGGCACATAAGAGCCATAAGATATAAGGAGGAGTTGCTATGAAGGTTCCCAACGATCTGCTCTACTACAAGTCACACGAATGGGTGAAAATGGAAGGGGATACTGCCCTGGTGGGCATCACGGATTACGCGCAGAATGAACTGGGTGACCTGGTGTATATCAACCTGCCCAATGTGGGGGATGAGCTGTCCAGGGATGACGCCTTCGCCGATGTGGAAAGCGTCAAGGCGGTGAGCGATGTCCTGAGCCCACTGGCTGGCAGGGTGAGCGAAGTGAATGAGGAGTTGATTGACGCGCCGGAGCTAATCAATAAAAACGCCTACACCGCATGGATCATCAGGCTGAAGGACCTTGGCGATATGGATGAACTCATGAGTGCCCAGGAGTACGAGGAATTCCTGAAGAAGGAGGCCTAAGATGGGAAGCTATCTCCCCTCAACCGCCGGGGAACGCCAGGAGATGCTCAAGACAATCGGCCTTGAGCATCTTCAGGACCTTTACCGGGATGTGCCGGGAAGCGTGCTTCTGGCCGATTCGGTGGATATTCCGGAAGGCCAGCCCGAAATGGTGGTGCGGAGCAAGATGGAGGCCATGGCGGCCAGGAACACCGTCTTCCCCACCGTGCTAAGGGGTGCGGGCAGCTATGACCATTATATCCCGGCCATTGTAAGCACCGTGACCAGCAAGGAAGAGTTCCTCACCACATACACCCCCTATCAGGCAGAAATCAGCCAGGGAGTGCTGCAATCCATCTTTGAGTACCAAACCCTGATGTGTGAGCTGACCGGCATGGATGTCAGCAACGCCTCCATCTATGATGGCGCTTCAGCCGCTGCGGAAGCAGTGATGATGACCCAAACCCGCGAACGTTCCAAGGTGTATGTTGCGTCCACCGCGCATCCGGAGGTGATCCAGACCATCAAGACCTACTGCTGGGGACGTGGCATTGCCTTTGTGGAGATCCCACAAAAAGACGGGCTGCTTGACAGGCATACACTGGAAACCCTCCCCGCGGATACAGCCTGCGTTTACATCCAACAACCCAATTTCTATGGGCTGTTTGAGGATGCGCAGCAGGTGGCGATGCTTGCACATCAAGCGGGTGCCAAAGCCGTTATGGGTTTCTATCCTATCTCGCTGGGCATCTGCAAGACGCCAGGCGAAATGGACTTTGACATTGCAGTTGGCGAGGGCCAGTCACTGGGCATCCCTATGAGCTGGGGCGGCCCTTATCTGGGCATAATGACAGCCAAAAAAGACATGATGCGCATGCTGCCCGGCCGGATTGCAGGAGAAACCGTTGATAATGAAGGCCGCAGGGCATTTGTACTCACCCTTCAGGCCAGGGAGCAACACATCCGGCGGGAAAAGGCTTCCAGCAATGTGTGCACCAACCAGGCGCTTTGCGCCATGACCGCTGCAGTCTATTTGGCTGCCATGGGTCCCCAGGGACTGCGGGAGGTGGCGCAGCTGTGCTATGAAGGGGCTCACTATTTCGGTGACGAGCTCTCAAAACTGAAAGGCTTCGAGCGGGTTCATCAAACGGAGTTCTTCAATGAATTTATGTCATGCTGCCCGATGGATGTTCATGCGTTTGAGGCGGAAATGGCAAAGCACGGCATTCTGTGTGGTTTGACCGTGGATGATAAGCTGCTCTGGTGTGTGACTGAGAAGATGGATAAAGCCGCCATTGATGGCGTAATCGCTGTTATCAGGGAGGTGTGCGGGCAATGAAGCTGATTTTTGAACGCAGCGTTTCAGGACGCAGGACACATCTGACACCCAAGAGCACTTTTCCCTCAAAAGAGCTGCCACAGGCTTTGGCCCGGGCAAAGCAGCCCAAGCTCCCGGAAATGAGCGAAGTTGCCATCAGCCGCCACTATACCCAGCTGGCCAAGCAAACCTTTGGTGTGAACAACGGCTTTTATCCGCTCGGCTCATGCACCATGAAATACAACCCCCGGGTCAATGAGGCGGTTGCAGCGTTGCCGGGCTTTGCCAGGATGCATCCCCTGCAGCCCAAGGCTACAGTTTCCGGATGCCGTGAGGTGCTGGATACGGCCAGGGCGCATCTATGTGAAATTACCGGCATGGATGACATGACCTTCCAGCCGGCAGCCGGCGCCCATGGCGAGTATGTAGGCTTGTTGCTAATGAAGCAGTACCATCAAAGCCGGGGAGATCACAAACGCACCCGTGTGCTGATACCTGATTCGGCTCATGGCACCAACCCTGCCAGCGCTTCCATGGTGGGATTCACCGTTACCCATATTCCGTCTGATGTTGAAGGCTGCGTGGACTTGAAGGCCTTGAAGGCAGCTCTGGACGACACCGTGGCTGGCCTGATGCTGACCAACCCAAACACTGTCGGCATATTTGATCCCAATATCCTTGATATCACGCGGCTGGTGCACGATGCGGGTGGGCTTAATTATTATGACGGCGCAAACCTCAATGCCATCATGGGTTGGGTGAGACCCGGCGATATGGGATTTGACGTGATCCACCTGAACCTGCACAAAACCTTCTCCACACCCCATGGCGGCGGCGGCCCTGGCGCAGGTCCTGTAGGGTGCAAAAAGCTGCTCAGCGGTTTTCTTCCCATGAGCCATATGGGTTCAAGAATCTGGGAGGGGGAGAAACCGGACAGCGTGGGCCAGGTGCGTGCTTTCTACGGAAACTTCCTGGTGGTCGTTCGGGCGCTCACCTACATCCTGACATTGGGGAAGGAAGGGATACCCCAGGCCAGCGGCATGGCGGTACTCAATGCCAACTACCTGATGCACAAGGTTAAGGATGCTTTCCCTCTGGCGTATGACCGCATCTGTATGCATGAGTTTGTGCTCACCCTGGAAAGCGTCAGGAAGGAGACGGGCGTATCCGCTCTGGATGTGGCCAAATGCCTGTTGGACTATGGCATGCACCCGCCCACTATGTACTTTCCCCTGGTGGTGAAGGAAGCTTTGATGGTGGAACCCACGGAAACCGAAAACCGGGAAACCCTTGATGAAGCCGCTGAAGTGTTGCTGGCAATCAGGGAAATGACCAAAACCCGGCCTGAGAAATTGCACCTGTGCCCCAATACCACGCCCATAGGCCGCCCGGATGAAGTGGGAGCCGCCAGAAATCCCAGGGTCAGATACCAATTTCCGGATTAGGCATTGACCTCAAAAACTCAAAATAAAGGACCGCCGAAAAAACAGGCGGTCCTTCTTTGCGGTTAGGCTCTTATTTCAAAATATACGAGCCGACATCTGGATTTTGGCCAGCCATTTCTTCCTGCTTCTGACGGTATTTCTCCCCCGTATTCCCAAGTACAGCGTAAGAGGCGATTTTGCTTTCCTCAACGCCAGGCTGGTTGAACGCGTCGATATCAAGCAATTCTCCTGCATATGCGGTAGTCAGCATGAAGAAATAAAGCAACTGGCCAATTGCATGGGCGGTTACTTCAGGCAGGGTGATGGTCTGGCTCATGCGCCCGGCACGCTTCAGGGCGTACTCTGTGCCCTTGTACTCTGCCTCAAGCAACGCATTCATGCTTTTGCCGCCCAGGAAAGCCACATCGGGGAACTCCTCACATCCATGGGGAATGGGTATCTGGCTGCGGAATTCGCCAACCCGCAGGAAAGTGACGATCTTGTCATAGGGGCCTTCAGTGTAAAGCTGCAGCTGGCTGTGCTGGTCAGTTACCCCCAAGGCTTTGACCGGCGTTTGGCCCACGTTAACCGCCATCCCTTTGCGGGTTACGTTCTTTCCCAGACTCTCTGCCCAAAGCTGGCAAAACCAGTCCGCCATATACCTGAGGCTGTCTGCATAGGGCATCATAACCTGGATGTTGATGCCCATTTCCTCCATTGCCATCACCTGAATAACAGCCTCCAGGAGCGCAGGATTATTCCAGACGTCGCCCGATTGGCAACGCGCATCCATAGCGGCGGCACCTGCCAGCAAGGCCCGGATGTCGATACCGCATACTGCCGATGATAAAAGGCCAACAGGACTTAATTCGCTGAAGCGCCCGCCTACCGAGGAAGGGACAAAGAAGTGTTTGAATCCCTCCTTTTTGGCCAGCCTGATCAGGTTTCCCTTCTCCTTATCCGTAGTAGCGATAATATGCTCGTGCCACTTCTCACCCACGGCCTTCTTCAAGAGGTCTGAAATGATAAGGTACTGGCTCATGGTTTCCGCCGTGGCGCCGGATTTGGTGATAATATTAAAGCAGGTATAACGCACATCGATAACATCCAGGAGTGCCCGCATACGTTCCGGGTCGATGTTGTCCTCCACATAGAAGCGAGGATAATGGCGCTGTTCTTTGGGCAGCTCGTTATAGCGCAGATGTTGCAGCGCCTGGTGAACGGCGATGGGGCCCAGGGCGCTTCCGCCGATACCAAGCACTACAAAAGCATCAAAGCGCTCTTGAATATTCTTTGCCGTATCTTCGATATTCTTAACAATTTCTTCCTGATTGTAAGGAAGCTCTGTCCACCCCAGCCAGCCGGTGCCCCGTGCCTCATTTACAGCCCGAAAGGCTGCGCTGGCCGGATCGGCCCACCTTAATATTTGCTCGCGGCTGATGCCATATGGATGCCCTACACGGTCAGCCATCAGGTGGTTGACATCCAGGACAATGTTTCTTTGATGATGCTGCAACATAGTTCCCTCCATTTTTTTAAATTATAACACAGTTTTTACGCTGACAATAGGAGGATCGGTGGTGCGAATGAAGCGGCGCGGTTTGAAACGCGCTATACACTATGGTATCATTGAGCAAACCTTGAAGGGGGCATACTGCATTGAACCCACACGTTCTAAGCGTGATTATCCCAATTTATAATGCCGAAAAACATCTGGCCGAGGCGTTGTCCAGTGTTCTTTCCCAAACGGGGAAAGAGACAGAAATTATCCTGATTGACGATGGCAGCCGGGATCGGAGCTTGGAAATATGCCGGGAACTGGCGCGGAATGACGAACGGATCCAGGTAATCAGTCAAACGAATGGCGGGCCAGGTGCCGCGCGCAATGCCGGGCTGAAAATTGCCCGCGGGGAGTATATCCAGTTCGTGGACAGCGATGATACAATGACGGACGGTGCTATTGGCGCTTTGCTGAAAAGCATTCAAGGCAACGACCTGGCCATTGCCCACTTCAATATCCTGCTCAACGGGCAAGCCATAAACCGCGGCTATGTCCAGGGAGAACAAAACCTGAAGCGGGAGGACTTCCTGCAAGCGCTGGCAAAGCGGCCTGGAAGCTACTACTACAGCGCTTTGTGGAATAAACTCTACAGGCACGACATTATCCGTGATAATGATCTCCGGTTTGATTGCGGGCTGCGCTGGGGTGAGGATTTTGCGTTTAATATGGCGTATTATGGGTATGTTGAGCGGGTGGGCTTTGTGCCCAAACCGGTATACAATTATCGCCGGTCACTGAAAGGGCAAACATGGCGGACTATGTTTACATTTGGGAAAAGCATCGCCATCAAGGCCAGGTTGTACCAGGACCTCAAGGCCCTTTATGTAAAACATGGGGTTTTTGAACGCTACCGGCTCCATATCTACCGCTATGTGTTCAATGTGACTGTGAGCCAGTAAGGAGCGTGGGGTGAGCACCAGAAGCACCTTGATAAAAAACGCAAAGCTTTTTCCGGGTGTTGAAAACGGCCTGGTGGCCGACATGATTGAAAATGCCTGTATCCTGATTAAGGATGACCGCTTTTTTTTCATTGGGCAGGAGAGAGACCTTCCGCCGGGCAATCAGGGGCATGTAATGGACGCTGCGGGTATGCTGCTTATGCCCGCTCTTGTGAACGCACATACGCACAGCGCCATGACGCTCCTTCGGGGTGTCGGGGCGGAACAGCCGCTTGAAAAATGGCTGAACCACTACATTTTTCCGCTGGAAGAGCAGCTGAGAGCTGAGCAGGCGCGCGCTGGCGTGATGCTGGCGATGCTGGAGCATATCGCCTCAGGCGTCACCACCATCAATGACATGTACATGTTTCCGGAGGAAACCGCCCGAGTGGTAGCTGATACCGGTACCCGGGCGATGATCTCAAACGCCTGCGTGGATTTTGGCAACGGAGAAGCCCAACTCGCAGACGCACTCGCTTTTTACCAGGATTACCATGGCGCGGCAGAAGGCCGCATCAGAGCCAGTGTCAGCGTACACGCGGAGTACACCACCACGC
>JAAYJP010000156.1 GCA_012522875.1 Clostridiales bacterium
CTCTGCCAGGCCCTCTTGATGGGGGAGAAGATGGAGCGTTTCCATGTGCTGGCGCTGGACAAAAAAGGGAAGCTGTTGGGCCATAGCTGTGTATCCTCCGGGGACGACGGAGAGACGGCTGTCTACCCCCGGATTATCGTCCAGGTACTCCTGCGCTTTGGGGCAGGCGCCTGTGTCCTTGCGCACAACCACCCTTCTGGGGAGCTCAGGCCCAGCCAGGCAGACATCAGGCTGACAAAAGCGCTGGCTCAAATGATACAGCCCCTTGACATCACGCTCAGCGATCATGTGATTGTGGGCGGGGACGAGGTTTTCAGCTTTGCCCGGGAAGGGCTTTTATCACAGGATTTTGTGGGGGAACATGGCTAAGAGAGCAAGAAGCGGGTGTTTTGGCTTGATTATGAAACTCATCACCACTCTGATACTGCTGGGCGCATTGGCCTTTGCTGTGCTGTTTGGCCTTTTGATTTTCAGGGAGAACACCATCCCCAGGCCTGGGCCTGCGGACGCGATGATTGTGCTGGGCGCACAGGTGAACCCCGACGGCACGCCCAGCGTGCAGTTGGAGTGGCGGCTGTCGGCGGCCCTTGATGTCTACAAACTGAAGCGTACGCCCATTGTCGTGACTGGTGCCCAGGGGGTTGATGAACCCAGGACGGAGGCCTCCGCAATGAAGGAATGGCTCACGGTCCGCGGGGTGCTCCCCCAGGACATCAGGATGGACGAAACCTCCATGAATACCAGGGAAAATATCGAAAACGCCATGCGATACATGCCTGGTGTAAAGGATGTACTGATTGTCACCAGCGACTACCACCTGCCACGGGCCATGCAGGTCGCCCGGGACCAGGGGCTTAACCCTTCAGGCATTGGCAGCCCCATCAAGCAGGAGTATTGGTGGAAGAACCATTTCCGGGAAACCCTGGCCTGGGGCAAGTATTATCTTCAGAAATTCATTCCGGTCCCGTAAACATCTCGTGGCTTAAGCACTGGGTCAGGAGCCCACGGCGCTCTTTGATATCCCCCAATGCCCACATGAGTTTGGTTACTGCGGCTTCGGTTGTCATGTCATGCGCCCCGTAAATGTTGTTTTCCACAAAACCACGGCCGACTTCATAGATGGTGAAGTCGGCCTTTTCGTACAGGCACTGGGTGGTCACCAGCGTGATGATCCCGGCGCGGCTGAGTGCATGGAGTTTCTCAATGAGATTGCGCCTGATGTAGTGAAGACCGCCCAGGCCAAAAGCCTCAAGCACAAGACCCCGGTATCCGGCCTTTTGAATGTGGCTAAAAATTTCGGGGTCGGTTCCCGGCATCATTTTAAGCAGGAACACCCGTGCATCGATTTCAAGCGGATTAACGAGTTCGCGCTCTTCAGGAGCCGGCTCATCTCGCAGGTGCAGGCCGTCCGCATCAAAACGGCCTAACGGAGGCGCGTTGATGGAGTCAAAGGCATCAAAACCCAGGGTGCGCATCTTCACCGCCCGGGTGCCGTGGATCACCTTGTGGTGAAAGGAGATGTACACACCAGGGCGGGCGGAGGCGGCCATGGCAAAGGCTTCCCGAAGGTTCCCCGGCGCGTCTGAATAGGGGTGGCGCAGGGGCAATTGGCTCCCGGTGAGTACCACAGGGATTTTTAGCCCCAGCAGCATGAAACTGAGCGCTGAAGCCGTGTAAGCCATGGTGTCGGTGCCGTGGGTAATGACGATACCGTTGCTGCTGGCCTCGTGCTCCTTCACAGCCTGGGCCAGCTGACGCCATTCCTCAGGTTGTATGTTGCTGGAGTCCAGCATGAACACATCCCTGGCGCTGATGTCCGCCCGCTCCATAAGGCTGGGCATGAAAGCCAGGATGCCATCAGCACGGGTCAGGGGCATCAGGCCCTCCGAGGTTTCAAGGCTGGCGATGGTGCCGCCGGTGGCAAGCAGCGTGATGCGTGGCAACATGCTAATCTCCTTCAGGTTTAGCGGTTTTTGGGACAACAAAAAGATAACACGCACCGTGGACTGGAGTAAGACCTGCTAATCCAGTGGCAGTTCTTCCCAATAAAGGCATTCCCGCCTCGTGGTGTATTCATCATCCTGAAGCGCACGGTTTTCCGTTTCCGCCTCACCGCTTTGGTTGTCATAGGGGTCGTTCCTGGGATGGCGGCGGGGCGGATCAAAGGCCTGTTGAAAGTCGCTGTTGGCCACCATGCGCCAGGGCTCAAGGTTTCCAAAATAGAAATTCCAACGGTCCAGGTGCCCCTCCCTGATAGCAGATCCGCCAAACGAGCCGTCCGCGTACAGCCAGCCGTATGGCGCCACATAAAACCGGGCCCAGTCATGGCTGTAGAGATGCCCGGGCCGTGCAAACCAGCCGGCTTGCCATTGGGCCGGGATGCCCTTGGCGCGGCACAGGGCGATGAAGAGGAGCGCATGCATACCGCAGTCCCCCCGTAGGCCTGTGCCAAAATACTCCGGGATGCTGGCCACGGACCGGTAGGCCCTGACATAGCGGTAAACCGCGTTTTTCGTGATATGGTCATAAAAAGCCCGGGCAATTATCAGGGGATTGGTTTCCTCTCCAGCCAATTCCTCCGCCAGCAGCCGGATAAACGGAGTGAGGGCTATCTGGGGCAGCAGTTCTGTGGTATCGAATGAGGGTTGGCCAGCCACTGCTTTATGCGGATCAGGCGAGGCATATCGCGCGTCAATTTCGTATTCAAACTCCGCCGAAAAGCATGTCCCAGGCGTATAAACCTCCTCAAAGTAGGCGGTGCGCTGAGGGTGGGTATCAGGGGCTACGTGCTTTGCCGTGGGTTCTGTAAGGACAGCGCCCAAGGGCAGGCTCTGGGCTGTCCGGACAGGCAACGGCAGATGCACGCGCAGGATTTCCCCGGGACGCAGTGCTCCTTCCTTTGGTGTGAGGGTAATCCTCATCCGGTAGCGCAGGCGCATGCCACCCTTTTCTTTCATCCTTTTTATGATGCCATCCAATGCCTGGGAGTTCTCTGCTTTGGCTTGGAGGGCTGCTTCATCCAAGATTCTGTTGTTCATATCAGGGCGGGTTTTGATGAGGCTGGCTACACAGTCGTCTTTGTATCTTACCTGCCCGTCCACATAGATCCAGTCCAATGTGCCATCATCCCTCAGGGACTCCATCTCTTCAAAGCCAATGTCCCTCACCTTAGCCTGAAGCCTCAGGAGAGCATCCTCTGGTGTGTACGGATAGGCCGTTTTCAGGTCGCGGTTCATCAGGTGTTGGAATTTCAGACGTTTCTTCATCAACTCAGTCACACGGGGATCAGCGATCCTCAGGGCGATCAGCCTTTCGGCTCGGTCAAAATCCCCATAGTCCACCAGCCGGCGAATATCCTCCGGCAGCGGGCAAGCCAGAAAATCGAGGTATTCTTTCATCAGTGCCTCCTGCGCGCAATCATTTGTCGATAACCGGGGGGATGCCCATATCAAGACGGCACTTCAGGTAACTGTCAAACTCCTTCCGGTTTCCCAGAACGAAGTGCCCTGGCCAGATCTCGCGCCAGACGGGCGGGTCCACGCTGTATTCGTGCATATTTTCATCATAGGTGAGCACCGTCTTGTTCCGCTCATACGCGGGATTCGGCATGGGAATGGCTGAAAGAAGCAGCTGTGTGTAGGGGTGCAGCGGGCAGAGGAAAAGTTCCTCCGTTGCGGCCAGTTCCACCAGCACCCCCTTATGGATAACGGCAATGCGGTCGCATATGAAACGCATAACGGACAGATCGTGGGAGATGAAAAGATAGGTCAGCCCGCGCTTTTTCTGAAGCTGGCTTAAAAGGTTTAGCACCTGGGCGCGGATGGACACGTCAAGGGCGGAAATTGGTTCATCAGCAATGATGAACTCCGGGTGCATAATCAACGCCCTCGCGATGCCAATGCGCTGCCGCTGGCCACCGGAGAACTCATGGGGGAAGCGGCTGGCGAACTCGTGAAGCAGTCCCACATCCAGAAGTGCTTCGCGCACCTTTTCCTCCCGCTGGACGGCGGAGAGTCCTTTCTCTGTGGCGTACAGGCCTTCGGCCACAATATAACCAACTTTTGCCCGCTCGTTCAGCGACGCCATGGGGTCCTGGAAAATCATCTGAATTTCCCGGGTTACCTGGCGGTCCAGATCCCGGCTGATATTGCCGCTGATGCGCTGCCCTTTGTAAATAACCTGCCCGCCGGAGGCGGGATAGACCCGGATGATGGCACGGCCGATGGAGGTTTTGCCGCTGCCGGATTCACCCACCAGGCCGAAGGTTTCACCCCTGGCAATGTCGAAACTGACGCCATCCACCGCATAAAAGCGCTTGCGCCTCTCACCAAAGGCCACTTTCAGGCTCTCCACCCTAAGGAGAGGCTCGCGCTCACTGATCATACAGGCTCCCTCCTTCCCGCCGGATGCGCGAGAGCACCGGGGGCGGCTTCACCTCCGGCGCCCGGGAGTCCAGGAGCCAGGAGCGGACCTTGTGGGTGGGGCTGACATCAAAATAGGGTGGGCGCTGAACAAAGTCAATTTTCAGCGCGTGGGGGTTCCTGGGAGCAAAGGCGTCCCCGTGTATGTCCTTAAACAGGCTGGGCGGCGTACCGCGGATGGAGGACAGTTCCTCTCCCTTGATGCCTAACTGGGGAAGGGAGGACAGCAAGGCCCAGGTGTAGGGATGCCGGGGAGAATAGAAAACCTCTTCACTGGTTCCGATTTCAACGATGTCCCCGGCGTACATCACCGCGATGCGGTCGGCCACGTTTGCCACCACCCCCAGGTCATGGGTGATATAGACGCAGGTCAGATGGTATTTTCTGACAAGATCGCGGATGAGGTTCAGGATTTGTGCCTGGATGGTAACATCAAGGGCAGTGGTGGGTTCATCACATATCAATACCTGGGGCTTGCACGCGATCGCGATGGCAATGACCACCCGCTGGCGCATACCACCGGAAAACTGGTGGGGGTACTGCTTCATGCGGCGGGCTGGTTCTTCAATTCCCACATCCGCCAGGATTTCCTGAATCCGTTTTTTTGCGGCTTCGCCTTTCAAGCTCTGGTGCAGTTCCAGCGCTTCGCCGATCTGGCGGCCGATGGATTTGAGGGGATTCAGGCTGGTCATGGGGTCCTGAAGCACCATAGCGATTTTCCGGCCACGAACCTTAAGCCAATCCTTTTCCTCATCGAAAGCGGCCAGATCCTTTCCTTCAAACAGGATGCTGCCCGAATCAATCCAGCCGTTGTTATCCAGCAGGCCCATAAAGGTTTTGGTCAGCACCGTTTTGCCGGAACCGCTTTCCCCAACAATGGCCAGGCTTTCGCTTTTATACACATCCAGGGACACGCCGCGGATGGCGTGCAGCATCTGGCCCCGGAGGCTGAACTTGACGTTGAGATCTTTGATGGACAGGACAACTTGTTCAGGCATGTCATTCTCCCGATCGCGGCGCGGACTGATCACAGATGGTTTCTGGGATCGGCTGAGTCTGCGAAGGCGTTACCGATGATGTAAAAGGACACTGTCACAATGGACAGCACGATGGTGGGGAAAATCAGCTGGTAGCTTTGGGATGTGGAAACCAGTTTGCGGCCCACGGTAATCAAGTTGCCAAGGGAGGGAATGCTCACCGGCAGCCCCAGGCCGATATAGGTGATGAAAACCTCGCTGCCGATGGCCCCGGGGACGGCCAGCGCCATGCGAAGCATGATAACACTTACCAGGTAGGGCAGAAGGTTGCGGGTGATAATTCTGAATGTACCCGTGCCCAGGCAACGGGAAGCCAGATTATAGTCCCGGTCCCGGATAATCACAATCTGGTTGCGGATAAACCTGGCCATTCCCACCCAGCCGGTGATACTCATGGCGAATATCAGGCTGCTGATTCCCGGCCGCAGGATATATGCCACCAGGATCAGCACGATGGTGGTGGGGATATTGTTGATAACATTGTAGATTTCTGTCATGATCCGGTCAAGCCGCCTGATATAACCCCAGACGACGCCCACAAATATGCCCACAGCGGCCTCTGCCAGGGCCACCACAAATCCAATGAAAAGCGAAGTGCGGGTGCCGGACCAAACCATGCTCCACAGGTCCTGACCGGCGATATTGGTGCCAAAGAGGAAGGGCGCTTCGGTGGGCAGGATGCGCAGTTCCGCTTCCGTTGCGAGCTCTGCCGTGATGCCGTCCTTGCCAATCTCAAGGGCGTCTTTTTTAATGAACAACTCGTCTCCCTGGTAGGTCAGGTCTTCAGGGGACAAAAACAGCTGGACGGGGAAATTGGCCCGGGAAGAGTAAGGCACCTTCTCCGGATTATCCGGGAGCTTCAGGTTTGTGGTGAAGTCATTGCGCACATAGCCAGTCTGTCCGTTGAAGGATGCCTCCACCCACTCTCCCAGGTAACCCGTGACCGAAAACTCGCTGCGGGCGCGGATGGTGGTGACTACATTGCTCACAGCGGCCCACTCCTCATTTTCCCAAGGGGTGATGGCAAGCTTTGTCCCGGCGGGCGCTGTACGGACAACACTGGAAAGCGAAGGCTGCACATTGCTCATCTGCATACCAGTGATGGGATGGTTGATTATCCGAGTTGCTTCATATTGGCCTGGCAAGAGCGGCTGGATAAAGGTGAATGCCACGAGGATCACCAACACCAACAGCAACGCTACCGCGCCTCTGTTTTTAAGAAACACCGACAGCGTGCTGCCCCAGTAGGAATATTGTGAAAAACCGGTCTTTTCAGCCAGGTCGGGATCGCTATTGGCAAATTCGAACAGCTCGCTTTCAGGCACTCCCAAATTCCTGACGGCGTCCGTAACCGCGTCCTCAGCCCTGCGGTTTTTGTGATCGAACAATCGCATCAACGCACCCCTTCCTTTTTGGCGAAGGTGATGCGCGGATCAAGAAACACCATCAGGATGTCACCCAGGAGCATCCCTACAATGCCCACGCAGCTGTAAATCATGACGATGGCCTGCACCATGGGGTTATCCTGGCGGCTGATGACGTCAACCAATAGTCCGCCCATGCCGGGAATGGAATAAAGTGATTCTATGTAAATAGATCCGCCGACCGTGTATAAAAGGGAGGTAGGGATATACTGAATCATTGGCACAAAGGCGTTACGGAAGACATGGCCCATGGTGATATTCCGGGAGGCGACCCCCTTGGCCCGGGCCAATTGCACATAGTCCTTGTTCAGTTCATCCAGCATATAGCGCCTCAACCACATGGCGTAATAAGCAATATTTCCCAGTGACATGGAAAACACGGGAAGAACCCAGCTGATAGCCCGGCTTCGGTCAAAGAGCATGGATATTCCCAAAGCGTTTGAGCCGTAGGACTGGATATAGATGTAATAGACAGCGGCTGGAATGGCATTGACAAATACGATAAACGCGGTCCCAAAGCGATCCCAGAATTTGGATTTGGACCTGGCCATGGCGCCTCCCAATGGGATGCCCAGCGCGATGGCCAGCGCCATGGACAGCACACCCATTTGAATGGAAAGCGGCGCCTTCTGCGCGATGATATCGGCAATAGGGGCGCCGACGCTGTAGCGGGCGGATATCCCCAGGTCGCCATGCAAGAGGCCAGTGAAGAAACGCAGCATCTGCTGCAGAATGGGCGCTTTGAGGCCCATCTGATGAAGCCGCGCGTCTATGACTGCCTGATCCAGTTTATCGAAATTATCGAAATATCCTTCAATGGGCATTTGCCTCAGAAGGATAAAGACAACACTTAAGATAATGATCAGCGTGAAGAGTGAGGCGCCGATCCGTTTAAGGATATATTTGACCAATCGTGCCGCCCTTTCACTGGCCGCGGCAGGAAGGAAGACTTCCTGCCGCGGCGATGGGATAATCTGTTCGGTTTAGTTGCCTTGGGCCAAGGCATCCCGATCCGCGAGCCACTGGTCGTAGGCATCGAAATAGCGGTCAGTATTCATTGGCTCTTCCAGCAGCGACTGCCCCTTATAGCGCTCATTGGAGAGGCCGAAGGGGGCGTACTGCGACTCAAAGGGGTTGAGCCTGGAGGCGACATAGCCGCCGGAACCATAGCCAAAGGGGATGACAAAGGCGTGGTCGATAAGGAAGGCCTCAGCTTTGGCGAAGGCCTCATAGCGTGCCATGAGATCGCCCGTGATCGCCTTTGCGGCGTCAACGAGATTGTTATAGGTTTTGTTTCCGTCAGCGTCGGTATAGCCCTCTGCGAACTCGATGAAATTGTAGGTGCCGCCCAGAGAGAAGGGATCAGTATAGGTTTCGGGATCGGCGTAGTCCGGGCCCCAGTTGCATTTTAGGAGCGCGTACTGGCCTGCGCGGCGTACGGCTGAGAGGAAGCCTGAAGAGGGACCAGCCTCCACGATGATATCGATGTAGTCACTTCCCAGCAGTTCCTCCAATTGCTGCTCCACCACCTGGCATTCCTCAGCCCAGGAGGTGACCGCGGGATTATAGCTCATCAGCACCTTAATCGGCAGGGCAGCGCCGGCGGCAACCAGTTCTTCCTTTGCCAGGTCACGGTGCTCCAGGGCCTTCTGGGCATTGAAGGTGTTCAGGCCCTGCTCTGTTATACGCGCCAATTCCCCGATGTTGACATAATCAAGGCCATTGACATTGACAAAGTTAGGCGGAGTGATGGTGTTGAATATGATGGCTTCAGGATTATCCGGCTCGATTACCAGCATGGCCTTCAGCCGGTCCAGCCCCGCGGCGATGGAGAGACGGAAGTTTTCGTTGTTCACAGCGATTTTCCAGTTCTCCGGCTCGTAGGAGGCGTCAAACTCCGGCCTAAAGTTCAGCGCGTAGAAGTAGGTGTAGAAACCGCTTTGTCGCACCGGACGGATCAGGTCGGCTGTCTCGGGATTTGAGAGCCACTCGTTGGCAATCGCACTGTCAATGGAAGCTTCGTCAATCTCCCCGCGCTGGTATAACTCAGGCGAGAGGGTGGTCGCTTCCTTGTTGTAGAGCTGTTCGATGGTTTCAATCAGCACATTGTCCGCATCCCAGTTGACTGCGTTTTTCGTGTAGACTCTTTTTTCCTGCGGCTTGAACTCAGAGAGGACATAAGCGCCGTTATAGAGAATCGTGTCGTTACCTGTCGCAAGGCCGAAGCCCGCGCCCTTCTCCTCCAGGAACTGGCGGTTGACCGGCATGAAGCAGACATAGGTGGTCATGGAAAGAAAATAGGGGATAGGAGAATTGAGCTGATACTCCAGAGTATAGTCGTCCAAGGCTTTAATGCCGACGGTTTCCCAGGGCATTTCAGGTGCCGGCTCCTCTCCTTCCTCGGGTGTAGCAGTGCCTTGGTAATAGGCTTCCGCACCATCGACAACGCTGTAAAGGATGTCAGCGGTGGAGGATGCATTCGCGGCATCAAGGATGTATTGGGCTGCCGCCACAAAGTCATCCGCCTTCACCTCCGCATAAGGCTCTCCCGCGCCGTTTACCCATTGGGCATCCTTGCGCAGGTAAAAAGTCCAGGTCAGGCCGTCTTCGCTTACCTTCCAGTCCTCAGCCAGTGAGGGCTGCACCTGGCCCAGCCTGTCATATTCCACCAGAGTGTCAATGACATTGGCAGCAACGGCAAATTCGTTGGTGGTCGCTGTTGTGAGATAATTGAGCGTGGTTACTTCACCAGAGTACAGGGTTGTGTAAGTCGCGTCCTGCGCCCGGGCGTTTCCCAGGGACAGAATCATGAGCAGGGTGAGGAGTAAAGTCAGTGTGCGTTTCATAAGCTACCTCCTTTGTTTTCTCAGTCCTGAATGTATACCACGAATAACGGGCGCGCAAAATAGATGCTTAATGATACCATCTATTGGAATAGTATGCAATTCCGGATTTGCCGGAGATCGTGTCAAGATATTGCAGGTTCAGCAGGCGGCGGAATCGAAACAAAGGCCATACAATGCCTGGTACAAAGGTGATTTGGCTCCATTCATCAGCACAGGCAGGGTTTGGATGGTGGAATTCAGGGTGGA
>JAAYJP010000157.1 GCA_012522875.1 Clostridiales bacterium
ATCAGGCTTTTGCAACAGCAAACGCGCCATACCCAGGCGTGTCAGTTCACCGCCGCTCAAGGTATCCGCATGCTGCCCAAAAAATTCAGGCCCCAAGCCCAACCCGATGAGCACGCCTTCAATTCGGGAGCGCGCCATATATCCTTCCGCCTTCTCAAACCGTTCTGTCAGGCGGGCGTACTCCCGGTACACAGTCCCAAGGGCGTCTTCTTCCAGACTCTCAGCCATCTCTAGTTCCAGTGCGCGCAAGCGCGCCTCCATGGCAAAAACATCCTCATACACGTCCGATACTTCCTGCAGCACGGTATATCCTGGCTTAGGCCGGTAGGACTGCGCCAAATGGCCGATGGAAAGGCCTTTGGACATCGTTACCGTCCCCTCGTCCGGCGTGAGCTGACCCAGGATGATCTTAAGCAGGGTTGTCTTTCCACTGCCGTTCACGCCTACCAGGCCCAGCCGTTCCCTGCTGTTCAAAGAAAAGCTTACGCCGCCCAGCACTTCATCTGTGCCAAACGCCTTGGTAACCTGCTCAAGTTTCAGAATCGTTGTCATCATATAACCTGTAAATAATAAAAAGCTGGCGGCAGGCGTCAGCTTTCTTATTTTCCCAAAGGATTACTTCGCGAAAATCATCACCATACACAGCACTACGAACACAATGGCTGCCGTTTTGGTGGCGGTGGCTAGCCTGCCCTGCATTGATTTACTCTTGTTCTTGCCGAAAAAACTGTTCGTGCCACCGCTTCCTGTGAGGGAGGCCATCGCGTCCGCATCGCCTTTTTGCATCAGCACCGAAACAATCATCACCAGTGAGGCCAACATGAGCAATATCGTCAGGATCACCTGAATCGTTGACATTAATAATTCCTCCCAACTCTAAATGAACTATAAAATAGTACCATGCCGCGCCGAAGAATTCAAGGCTTTTCTGTAACTTTTCCGCCGTTTGGGCAGACAGCGGCTATTGCGTGGGTTTGTAGGTATATCTGGCGATCAGCCGGGGAATGCTGCCATACATACCATACGCGTCCCCATATAATCTGTACCGTTCCCCCAGAACCCATTCGGTCTTTGTTTGGTTTTCCACCATCACCATTCGTTGGGCCCCTTTGCCGTCAGAGGCATCCAGTAAAACCAGTTGGGGCTTTGTGGTAACAATTTCCCTGACCGGGCCCGTAAACACATAAATTTGGGTATTGGCAACACGCGTGGAGATGTTGGCCAGCAGGTCCGGATAACCCCAGTCATCCAGCGCCCAGGCTTTTTTGGTATAGGAGTCTGGCGGAGGCAGGTAATAGATATCGTACTTTACCACTGTGGGATTCTTATCCGGGAAGTCCGCTCGGATTTCAACGGTATTGGTGCCAATTTTCCCGAAAATCGCCTCAAAGGAAAAGGCACCGGTACTGGCCAGCTGGCTGATGTCCAGATTTCTGTGTGGGCTTAACACGCTAACCGTGGCGCCAGCCCGTGTGGTAGCGCTGATTCTCATAGTAGGGTTGGAGCTTTCATCATCAAGCGTGCTGGCCAAATCCAAAGGAATATCCTGGACAGCCCGGTGGATAGTGATGATAACTTCGTTTTCACGGTAGTATTGGCTGCGCACCAGGATATGGATATTATTGTCCCCGATTGGCTGGATAGCCGCGTTATAGCTGATGTAACCGCTTTGGGTGTTGACATATGAGGAATAGTCTTCGCCGTTGATAAAAACCTTGCTGTTTTGCATTACGTGGAAGCGAATGTTGTAGATGGGGGTACTCACTTCCAGGTAGGTGACATCCGGATTTATGAGTTCGATGGGCGAGAGTGGAATTTCGACGGTGTAATTAACCGGATCCATCTGTTTCTGCTCGCCGGAACTTGCTCTGATGTAAGGCGTGAGGGTCACGCCCATGGTTGGCTCAGCCAGGCGTTCCTCCAATTCATACCAGATATAATCCGCCACCTGGATCACAGCGTAGCCGCCAGTGGCGATATATGATTTTCGCAGTTCCTTGATATATATCTGCGCACCCTCCGGCGCTGGTATGGAGATTGTATGAGCAGCCATGTCATCCAGGATGGAAGCGGATATCTTCACTTGCTCCCCCACCGGTTCTTCCACAGCTTTGGATGCCATCCATGGGGAGATAACATACTGATTCAGGACAATCCCGCCTGCTGCCAGCAGCAACATCAGCGCCAGCACAAAGAATTTACGCCGCCTGCCCACATAGCCGCCCCGTTTTTTAGCCGCCTTGGGCAAGGGAATGCTTGCGCCTTGGCGATTTCTGGTCAGGGATTGGGAATAGGCGGTAAAATCCTCTGATATGCTTTGGTATGTGGGCGTCTCGATGTAGCCATCATAGTCAATACCCGCTTCAGTTTCCTCAAGGGTTGCCTTGCGTTGCCTGGCAGCCTCGGGGCTTGAGAAAAGCCTGCTGCGGCGGGAAGAGTAGGTGAGCCTTCCATCAGTGGGCGCAAAGCCGCGCTCTGCTCCCCGCTCCCGCAACTGCTTTTGTTTCTGCTCTCCCCGCTTTTTGCGATCATGCAGGCTGAGCATTTCAACAGCAAGCCGATCCCTCACATCTGAGGCCACCCGCTCGTTGCCTTCTGCATCATAACGGATTTCTGTGGGGATTTCGTCAGGAAGTGGCGTTGTTTTCTGCATTTCCTCCGCTGGCAATGCAGCCGCCATGCGGTCAATGGCCTTTAGCGGCTCACCACAACGGAAACAATGCGGGTATGACGCCCGGTTCCAATATCCACAAGACGGACACTTCATTGCCTTACCTCAATGGCGGCTTTCCTAATCATCACCCATCTTCAAGACAGCGATGAACGCCTCACTTGGCAGTTCCACACTTCCAAATTTGCGCATACGCTTCTTGCCTTCTTTTTGCTTCTCCAGCAGCTTCTTTTTTCTGCTGATATCGCCGCCATAGCACTTGGCCAGCACATCCTTGCGCACCGCCTTGACGGTCTCCCGGGCAATCACCTTGCTGCCAATGGCCCCCTGGATGGGAATTTCAAATTGCTGTCGTGGTATGACTTCCTTCAGTTTTTCAGCGATATTCCTGGCCCGGCCATAGGCCTTATCCTTATGGACAATCATGGTGAACGCATCGCATATCTCACCATTAAGCAGGAAATCCAGCTTGACCAGCTCACTCTCCCGGTATCCGGTCACCTCATAATCAAGGGAGGCGTATCCCCTGCTGCGGCTTTTAAGCTGGTCAAAAAAATCATAAATGACCTCATTAAGAGGCATATCATAGGTTAGTTTCACCCGGTCGCCCTCATACTGCATATCCCGGAAGATGCCGCGCTTGTCAAGGCAGATCTCCATCAGAGTCCCCACATACTCCTGCGGCGTATAGATGGTGGCTAGCACAAAAGGCTCGCGCATGACAGTGATGTCATTGGGATGGGGCATGTTGCTTGGGTTATCGATGTGCAGCAATTCCCCGTTGCCTTTTTCAATTTCATAGATAACGTTTGGCACTGTGGTGATAAGGCCCAGATCAAATTCCCGCTCCAGGCGTTCCTGTATGATCTCCATGTGCAGCAAACCCAGAAAGCCACAACGGAAGCCATAGCCAAGCGCGGCGCTGGTTTCGGGCTCAAAAGACAACGCGGCATCGTTCATCCGAAGCTTATCCAGCGCATCCCGAAGCGCCGCATAATCCGCACCATCCGCCGGGTAGATGCCGCAATAAACCATCGACACCACCTGCTTATATCCCGGCAGAGGGGACGCGGCAGGGCGATTGGCATCCGTGATGGTATCGCCCACCCGGGTGTCTCGGATTTCCTTGATTGAAGCGGCCACATAGCCGACTTCCCCGGCACTTATACGTTCGCACGGTGAAAAGCCGGGCTTGAGCATCCCCACCTCGACCACATCGAACTCCGACCCGGTCTGCATCATACACATGCGCATGCCCGGAGTGAGCGTCCCCTGCATCACCCGCACAAAACAAATGGCGCCGCGGTAGTTGTCATACACAGCGTCAAACACCAAAGCTTGAAGCGGAGCCTCCATGTCCCCTTTTGGCGGGGGTATATATTTGACGATTGCCTCCAGCACTTCCTCTATGCCTGTACCCATCTTGGCGCTCACCAGAGGCGCGTCCTGAGCCGACAGGCCAATCAAATCCTCTATCTCCTTTTTCGCCATGTCCGGCTGGGCGCTGGGAAGGTCGATTTTGTTGATGATTGGGATAATCTCCAGGTCGTGGTCAAGCGCAAGGTATACATTGGCCAGGGTCTGGGCCTCCACTCCCTGAGTAGCATCCACGACCAGAAGTGCGCCTTCACAGGCAGCCAGTGCCCGGCTCACCTCATAGGTGAAGTCAACATGTCCCGGGGTATCTATCAAGTTAAGGGTATATGATTCACCATCCCGGGCTTGATATTGCAGATTAACGGCCTTCGACTTGATTGTGATGCCCCGCTCCCGCTCCAGTTCCATAGAGTCTAGCATCTGGTTCATCATTTCCCGTTGGCTGAATACACCGGCTTTTTCCAGAATCCGGTCTGCCAGGGTGCTCTTGCCGTGGTCAATATGCGCTATGATGCAGAAGTTTCTAATTCTGCCAAGTCGATCAATCCCCATTGCTGCTCCGGTCACCCGCCATTTCCTTTTCGTTCTCGTGCTGTTGCATCTGGGTGTTCAACTGATTAATGTTGCCGCAACCCATAGTAATAATGATATCTCCCGGCATTCCGTTCCCGATCAGCCATTCCTCCGTGTCATTAAAGGTAGGCGTCAGGTGGGCATTGAGGCCGCGGGCGCGCATGCCTTCAACCAGGTCGCTGCTGTGGATATCCCCGGGATCCTTTTCACGGGCGGCATAAATGTCCGTCACCAGGGTGATGTCCGCCCCACGGGTGCAGGTCAGGTAATCTTCAAAGAGGGATTTCACGCGGCTGAAGGTATGTGGCTGCATCACTGCTATCACCCGCCGGGCCTGCCCGGCGGCCATGCTTATGGCTGCCTTCATCTCAGCCGGATTATGGCCATAATCGTGGTACATGGCCATGCCCCGCACCACCCCGGTGTGCTCAAAGCGCCTCTGCACACCCGTAAAGGCGCCCAGCGCTGCCGCGGCCTCATTTGTGTCAAGCCCCAATTGATGCACGGAAGCCAAGGTTGCCGCGGCATGCAGGGCATTGTATTCCCCCCTAACCTGAAGCGCCACCTGGCAAAGAAACATACCTCTATACAAAAGCGAAAAAGCCGGCTGGCCCTTGTGGTCATATGACAGCCCGCTCAGGGTGTAATCGTTATTATCCCCGATTCCAAAGGTGAATACCTGCCTTCCCGCCGCTTTGGCTACACGCAGAGCCCTGATATCCTCTCCAAAAACCACAATCTTGCCCTCCGGTGGGAGCTGCGCCAAAAACTGCCCATAGGCCTCCTCCACATGGTTCATATCACCATAGGTGTCCAAATGGTCTTCCTCGATGTTGAGAAGAACCGCCAGGGTAACCGGCATATGCAGAAAGCTGCGGTTAAACTCACAGGCCTCCGCAACAAACAACCGTTTGCTACCCGCCCGGACACTCCCCCCGATTGCGTCAAGCCACCCACCGATATGCACGGTAGGATCAGCACTCATGGCGTGCAGGGTTTGAGCCAGCATACCGGAAGTAGTCGTCTTCCCGTGGGTACCGGCAACACATATCTGCTGCATATAACCCGCCATCAATTCACCCAGAACCACAGCCCTCTCCACCTGTGGGATGCCCCGCAAATGCGCACGCCTGCGTTCCGGATCCTCTGGCGGGATTGCGGCGGAATAGACCAAAATATCAGCCGCCTCCACCATCTCTGGGAGATGTCCTGCCACTGCCTCGATACCCAATGCGCGCAGACGCTCAAGTGCATGGCCATCATTCCGATCCGTCCCCTGCACAGAAAAACCCTCCCGCAGAAGCATCTCAGCCAGCCCCGACATGCTGGAACCGCCAATGCCCACCATATGAATCCGCTTGCCACGGTAATGATAGATGTCAGGCCGATCCATAAAATTCCTTTCAATGCCCTTACATTTTGGGTGCAAGGAGATTATACCTGTATGGCTTTTATTTTACAAGTTTGTTACGGCCTGAAGCCCGTGCGTAGCAAAACAGGTGCTGCTGCAAAACCCCTGACACCCCGGGAAACCTGGTAAAGGGAAATCCGCCGGGAAACCG
>JAAYJP010000014.1 GCA_012522875.1 Clostridiales bacterium
CTAAAAACATAAAAACCGCGTGGGTGTTTCACCGCGCGCTCCCGCCTGAAGTGGCACTGGGACTGTTATCATTATATAGGATTTCAAAGTTAAGTCAATGCGATGTTCGGGGCCGTTAAACAAGCCTGACCTCCACACCCCGCTTGTGCGCGTAGGCGATGGTGTCCTCCGTCCCCCCGGGTGCTCCGTCATACACCGCGATGACCCGCTGGGCGTGGTCCACCATCCACTGGTCCCGCCTCCGGTAAACCCCCGGGCTGTAGCGGGGGCTGATAAAAACCGCCTGGCCGGCATTTTCTGCTATATGGGCAAAGCGCTTCTTCCAGGCCGCAGGCCAGCGGCGCGCACAGCCAGGATAGGGGAGCGCAGCGATGAGCTGAAGGCTGGGGTGACGCGGCCGCAGCCTCAGAACAATTTCCCCGGCCCAGATATCCACTCCCTGGGCCATGCCCGTGATAAAGGTGGTGAATCCATCAGCCACCGACTGCTCAATTTCAACCTCCAGGAGCGCCAGAATCTCAGGCTCTTTTCGCGTGAGCTTCTCCGGCCGGTGCCCTGTAAAGCAGCAGACAAGGCCGCCTGCGGGCACATCCAATCCAGAGGGTTCATGCCGGGGGCTTTTCAGAGCGCCTGGTCCCAACGTGTTCATCTGATTAAGCCCACTGCGCAAAGCGTTTGAAACGTGTGAGGTGATTCATTCACGGCTTCCTTCATCATGCAGCCTGGTTTTCCTGGTGCGATGCCGGTTCTCATGGATATTTTTCCTTGCTGCGTTTGCTTTTTCCATCGCCCTGACGAGGTTCTCCCCTGGTCCCGGCAATGGACGGATTGACCCGATTCTCTTGATCCCGGGTGATGAACGCCAAGTCCCGCTCTGTCCAGTCCCTCGGCATCATCCCCTTACCCCCTCTGGCTGTGCTTCTTTCAGGATAGCATATTACCCGGCTGCCGGGTACAAACCTGATAGGCGATGGCCGCGTCCACAAGGATAGATCCACAAGGCCCCTCTGTTGCATGGCGCCGTGCCTGACCCGCTCAGCCCCTATGTTCCAGCCAGTTGTTATTCTGGCACAAACGGCGGGCGGGCAATCAAGTCCTCGGATCCCTGTGCGCCTGGGAGGGTGGATCGATTGTCCCGCCAGGATCATCACAATATTGCTTGACAAATTATATTATGCGTCATATAGTATTGGCTGAAGGAGGTGATGGCATGGATCCCCAGCTCAAACGGGGACTGACCGATGCCTGTGTGCTGGCGCTGTTAAGCCGCGGCGATTCCTACGGCTATAAACTGGTGCGGGACGCGGCAGAACTCATGCCGCTGTCGGACTCGACCCTCTACCCGGTGCTGCGCCGCCTGGAGGAGGCCGGGGCGCTGGGCGTTTACAGCCAGGAGCACGCCGGCAGGCTGAGGCGCTATTACCGCATCACCTCCCAGGGCCGCGCACAGTTGGCAGGCTTTGCCCGGGAATGGGAAGCGCTGGGGAAGGTGTACACCTTTATCCGGCAGATGGAAAAAGAGAACAGGATTCATCAGGACATGGAGGCAATCAAGCCATGAAACGCGAGGAGTACTTAAGGGATTTGAAGCTGAAACTGGAGCAGGACGACTTTGCCCAGGTGGAGCAGGCCATTGCCTATTTCAATGACCTGCTTGAGGACCGCATGGCGGATGAGGGCATGGACGAGGATACTGCTGTGGCCTCCATGGAGCCCATTGAGAAAGTGGTGGCCCAACTGCGGGAAAACCCGGCGCAAAGGCGGACAGGCATTGGGAGTGAGCCCCTTGTGCCCGGTGTCCGTACCATCAACGCCAGGGCCGACCAGGTACGGCATATCCATGTGCGGGACCGGAACATGCGCCTTAGAGTAATCGGGGAAGAACGGGAGGACATCCTGATCCGACACCCGGAAAGCGAGAAAGTGCGCTACCAGTTCACCCTCAAGGACGGCAGCCTCTCCCTCATCCGGGAGGACCTGCCCATCACCTGGCAGCTGTTTGTGCTGGACAGCCTGGCCCGGGAGATGCGGGAAGTGATCCTGAGCGTGCCAAGGGATCTGGCAGCGGAGATGGACCTGCGCACATCAAATGCCAGGCTAACTCTTGATGACGTCACCTTATGGGGAAAAATCACAGCTGCCACCAGCAACGCGGCACTGGGCCTCAGCCATGTCAGCGCCAAAAGCATGGCGCTGAAAACCAGCAACGGCACCCTCCTCCTTACCGGCGTTTCTGCCCAGCTTGAGTTGAAGGCCACCACCAGTAACGCCAAGCTCCAGGTCCAGGGTGCTGCATCCCCGATCCTGAACCTCAAGACCAGCAACGGCACAATCAATGTAGAATCGCTCCGGAGTGATGATATCACCCTCACCACCTCAAACGGTTCCGTCAAGGGTGAACTGAATGGCAAAATGGCAGACTGGTCCATTTCGTCCCGCACCAGCAACGGCAAAAATTCCCTGCCTCCCATGAGCCAGGGCGGCGGCAAACGCTTGTCCGCCCACACCAGCAACGCCAGCATCCAGCTAAAGTTCGCGGGCGACGCGGTGGCTGATCCCCCCGAGGCACGCCCCAGTCCCGACGGTTTTCATTGACAAAGCCGGAGTTTTGCCCCTATAATACACCACACCATCCGTGCCGGTGTGGTGGAATGGCAGACGCGACGGACTCAAAATCCGTTGGTAGCGATACCGTGTCGGTTCAAGTCCGACCACCGGCACCACCCAGGGACTCAACAAATGATAGAA
>JAAYJP010000158.1 GCA_012522875.1 Clostridiales bacterium
ACCCAAAGCCGCCAGCATGTGGACAAGCGCATCCCCCTGCGGGCGGACCCCAAATATGCCCAGGTGCTTCTGCACAGCGGCATAGACGCTGTGAACACCGCCAACAACCACTGCATGGATTTTTTTGACAGAGGTTATCGGGATTCCCTGGCGGCGCTGGACAGCATGGATTTCCAGCATTTTGGCACCCCCCGGATGCGGGCGGACGCGGCCCACGACCGCCTGCTCCTCGCCCGGGCAAAGGGCGTCACCATTGGCGCTGTGGGCGTGTCCTACCCCCAGGAGAAGGACGCCCCTGCCATCATCCGCCGCGTCCAGGCACTTAAGTCCCAGGGCGCGCAGCTGGTGATCGTCAGCCTCCATTGGGGGCGGGAACTGCACAAACAGCCCCAGTTATGGCAGCAAAGCCTGGCTATGGCGCTCATCGACGGCGGGGCCGATGTCCTCTGGGGGCACCACCCCCACATCCTCCAGCCCGTCCAGGTCTATCAGGGCAAGCCTATTTTCTACTCCACCGGTAATTTCACTTTCGGTTCCATGAGCCGGGTGGACCCGGATACCGGTATCTTCCAGCTTCATTACCTCCTGGGGGATAAGGGCGATCCGCTCCTTTCCAGCATCCGGGTCATCCCCTGCCGCACCCAGGGTAAGCCGGACTATCGCCCATACCCCCTGAGGGAGGCAGCGGAGCAGCAGGCCCTGTTTAATAAGCTCCGCTGCACCCACCCGGTCAAGGAGATGGACAACCCTCCGGAGAGCTTTTTTACCACCGGCATCTGGACGCTGGCCCGATAATATATTTCCTCCCTGCCTTGCGGCGGGTTGATGACTGCCGTTTTTTTCTTGCCAGCGGGCGCGCCGGAACCGGGCAAGTGTGTAAGGAGCGCCCGCCCCTCAAACGGAATTTTGAGCAGGCAGCCAGGGAAAACCACAGGCAGTAAAAAAGCCGCCGCTTTCATGCGGCAGCGATTTTCATCTCTGTTCTGCTTGCCTAAATGCGCTCAAAAAAAGCCGTGTCGTCCTCCCGGCGCAGGATCCCCTGGGCGTCAAAATGCAGCGGAGTGGGCTTTGACTGGATGTAGCGCAGGATTTCATCCATGCGGACGGATTCCTGGAAAGTCATCATGGTGAATGACACGCCGTGCTTTCGCGCGCGCCCGGTGCGGCCGATGCGGTGGAGGTAATACTCATTTTCATTGGGCAGATCATAGTTGATGACCGCCTCCACATCGTCCACATCAATGCCCCTGGCCGCCACGTCCGTCGCCACGAGAATGGGGAACTTGCCCCGTTTGAAGTCATTCATCACCTTTGTCCGCTGGCTCTGGCGGATGTCCCCGTGGAGCGCCTGGGCTTCATAGCCTTCCTTGATCAACCTGTCGCACAGGCGCTGCGTCATGAACTTGGTGTTCACAAACACCATCACCCGGTCATACTCATCCGAGTCCAGGAGATATTGCAGGGCTTCCATTTTTTTGTCCCGGGGGATCAGCAGGGTATGCTGGGCGATCTGGGGGCGGTTCTCCCGGGTGGCTTCCACTGTAATCTCCACCGGATCCTGCTGGTAGCGCCAGGACATGGTCATTACATCCCGGTTGGTGGTGGCCGAGAACATCACCAGCTGGCGGCCCACCGGCGCCATCTCGATGATGCGGGTCACGTCCTTGACGAAACCCATCTTGAGCATCTCATCCGCCTCATCGATCACCATGGTATGCAAATGATTGAGGCTCACATGCCCCCGATTCACCATGTCCAGCAAGCGCCCGGGGGTGGCCACCACGATCTGGGGCTTGCGCTTCAATTGGCTGATCTGCCGGGCCATGGGCTGCCCGCCATACAGCGCAGCGATCTTGATCTGGGGGATGAAACGGGCCAGCTCCGTCAGCTCCTGGACAATCTGCTGGGCCAGTTCCCGCGTGGGTGCCAGTACCAGCTCCTGCACCCGGGCTTCCTTCAGGCTGATGTACTCCAGCATCGGGATACCAAAGGCCACGGTCTTCCCCGTGCCGGTGGGCGCGATGCCGATGATGTCTTTCCCTGCCATCATCAGGGGGATGGTTTCTTTCTGGATGTCGGTGGGGCTCTCAATCCCCATGTGGTCAAGCGCTTTGAGCACCTCATCGGATACATCAAGCGCGCGGAACTTGTCAACGGGCAATGCTTCAACCTCTTTTCTGGCGCCAGGCATCTCCCGGCCCAAATGCCATTATAGTCAAAGGCCTTTTACCCTGTCAATCAATCGCCCCCTCCCCAGCCAGCGCTTTCTCGATACATACCAGGCGGATACTGGGAAGCCCATTGAAATCACATGGCACAATACCGGATTCCGCATAGCCGTGTTTTTTATACAGTGCCCGTGCCGGCAGGTTTTTCTCGTTGGTGTCAAGCCGAAGCCAGGGACACCCCTTCTGCCTGGCATGGTTCTCAAAAAAGCGCAGCATGGCTCCCGCGATGCCCTGCCCGGCCCTGTCCGGGTCCACCACCAGGGTGTGGCATGCCATGACCTGATCCGCAGGGGCTTGATGCGCCCAGTCACACAGGGCATATGCGGGCAGCTGTTCCTGGTTGATCCTGATGGCAGCCAGGACCTTCCCTTCAGCCTCATACACATAGAGCTCCCCAGCCAATACCGCCTCACTGGCATCCTGTTCCGTGGGGTAAATGCCTTTTTTCCAGCCGGTGCATCCTTTCCCGGCCGCTTCCAGCGCGTGGATTTTGTCATAGATCCGGACGACGCCCGGGATATCTGCCTCGTATGCTTGCCTGATCATGTTTCCCCCTCCCCCATTCAGCCTGTTGAGTATCCCATACCCACCGCCCGGGCACAAGAAGCGGCGCATAGCGCTCCCTTGCCTATCGCCCCCATATCCGGTAATATGAAGTCAGAAAGCGCCGGCGCACGGCAATGGGAGGGGCAACATGAAAGCACTGCTTATCGGCGGCACCGGGAACATCAGCCTGGCCGTCTCACGGCTGCTCATCAAGGAAGGCTGGGATCTCACCCTGCTTAACCGGGGCAGTCAGAACGACCTGGTGCCGCAAGCCCGGACGCTGTTGGCCGATATCAACGATGCTGAGGCGGTGCGCAAGGCCCTTCAGGGACAGCAGTTTGATTCGGTGGTGCAGTTCATCGCCTACCACCGGGAGGAGGCTTTCAGGGATGTCAGCCTCTTTACCGGCATCACCGGCCAGTACATCTTCATCTCCACCGCCTCCGCCTACCAGAAACCGCCGCGAAACCACCTCATCAGCGAATCCATCCCGCTGCACAATCCCTACTGGCAGTATTCCCGGGAAAAGGCCCTGTGCGAAAAGCTCCTGATGGAAGCCTATGACATGGATTTCTTCCCCGTCACCATCGTGCGGCCCAGCCACACCTACGGCGAAAACAAACTGCCCCTGGCTATCCACGGAAACCAGGGCGCCTGGCAAGTGCTGCACCGCATGCTTGAGAAAAAGCCCGTGCTCATCCCGGGAGACGGCACCAGCCTGTGGACGGTGACCACCTCCGGGGACTTCGCCAAAGGGCTGGTGGGCCTGATGGGGAACCACCACGCCATCGGCCAGGCGGTGCACATCACCTCTGATGAAGCGCTCAGCTGGAACCAGATCCACCGAATCGTGGCGGACGCGGCCGGCGTCCCCTTCATCCCCTGCCATGTGCCAAGCGATATGCTCGCCATGTCCCAGCGTTATGACTTCGCCGGCAGCCTTCTGGGGGACAAGGCCAACTGCGCGGTGTTTGACAATGCAAAGCTCAAGGCCCTGGTGCCGGGCTTTGCCGCTACCACCCGCTTTGATGAGGGGGCCCGCCGGGTGGTAGAAAACTTCATGGCCACCCCCTCCCTACAGGTGCTAGATCCCGACTTTGACGCTTTCAGTGACAAGGTGGTGGACATCTGCCGCCGGGCGGAAGCGGAAATTGCCCAGCTATGAAAAAAGCCATCATCGTTCTCTGCATTGCCGTGATGATTCTTCCCCTGGCGGCCGCCGCCTCCCAGGTGGATCTGGGGAAGCTGTCCCTTGCGGTTCCGGCATCCTGCGACGTATTCACCCCAGGCATGCGCCCGGATGACCCCCTTTTGGCCCTCTACGGCACCAGCGCAGAACAGGTGGCGCGGGACTTGGGCAGCCAGGGCCTTTTGATGATGGCCCGGGAGATTGCCGGCGCCTACACCATCACCCTGTCCTTCCAGCCGGATGCCGGCCCCGATTATTCCGGGATGGCAGAAAGCGAACTGATGAATGAAGCGCAGCTGAACGCCCAGAGCGGAGCGCTGGATTCAGTCCTTTACTCCCGGCAGGCAGCCTTCCTGGTGCTCCGAAGCGGAAACGCCCTGTCCCTGATCACCCGTGTGAACGGCGCTTTCTGCCGCCTTGTTCTAAAGGCCCAGGGCAGCCTGGCGGGCCAAATGACCGATATACTTGAAAAAATTGCCCAGAGCATGGACTTTGGGCGGGGGCAATAGGAAACCGGCTTATCAAGCATCCTTCAGGCACCGCTTCACAAGCGTGCGCCCTTCTTCTGAGAGCACATACTGAAGGGTTTTCTCCGGCAGCAGCGCCCGGAGGGCCTCCGTATCCCCGGCCAGCAGCGCTTCTCTCACCCGGGTGGCACTGACTGGGTTGCCGCCAATATCCCTCAGGCGCGGGATGATCTCCAGCGTGATTCCCTCCCTGGGCAGCAGCTCCCCCATCATCTGGTTATACAGGCTGGTAGCCCGGGAAAATGGCTCTTCGCCTACAAAACGCCGGGTGATACCCAGGCGCCCGGCAACCCGGGCGAAAATGGCCGCGTCAAGCGCAGCCTGAACCCGGGTCACTTCTTCTTCTTCCTTCAGGAAATAGGCCGGGAACACCGCCCGGGAGATCAGGTAGCTGCCCGTATCATGGTAAACGATATTCGCAATATCCTTTGTGCCCGCCATGACCAGGCGCTTCCTGACCCCAAACGGGAAGAAGGACACATCCTCCGACACAACAAATACATGCAGCGTATCGCATCTGCATGCGGCCGTTTCAACAAGGAAACGATGCCCCCGGGTAAAGGGATTGGCATTGAGGATCACCGCTGCGGCTCTCCCATTGGGTTTGCATTCTTCTTCCAGCCGGTTCAGGTACCCGGCGAAGCCATCCCGGCGGTTCTCCATAAACACCAGGCTGCCCGGCACGCGGGCGATGGGGTAATAACCCAGCCCTGCAAGTTTTTCTTCGCTCCCGGGACTGGTGTAGGCAAACAGGTGGGTCATCCCATCGTGAAAAAGATCCTCTGTCAGCCTGGTCACCATCTTCGCCATCAGCCCTTCTCCCTGATGGGCGCTGTCCACCGCCAGGCAGCGCAGGGTGTTGGCGAAGGCGGATCCGGTAGCCACCATCTCCCCGGACCCGTCAAACACGCCCAGGGTGCGTTCCAGATGCCGCTCCAGGGCGAGGCCGGCTCCTGTGAGCAGGGCCTCCGCCGCTTTCAGGGCTTGCGGGTCGGTTATATCGATGTAACGCGTCTCATAGCTCACTGGCCTTCACCCCTTTTTTTACAGGATAATACCAGGGCCGCACCTTGTAAAGCGCCCTGCATTCTGATACCATCGCCCTGACGAAAAAAGAGGTCATCACATGCGGCATGAACCCTCCCGGCAGGCAAGCGTTGCGGACATGGCCCAGGCGCGGGAAGCCAGGGCACAGCGCCAGCGCTCCATGCTGGCCAGGCATCCCTGGCCGGTCATCTCCTTGACGCTCAATATCCCCGGCCCCGTCAAAAGCAGCCCGCTTATCCGGGAGGGGTTTGACCATGCCCATCAGTTGATCATGCGCGCGCTTGGGGAAAACGGTGTCACCCTGCTTGAACATCACCTCACCCGTTCCTTCACCGGCGACGAGTTCCTTTACGCCTGCCATACTGACCCCCTTTTGCTTAAACGCCTCACGTGCGCTCTGGAAGAGGCGGACGCATTTGGCCGGCTTCTGGACCTGGATGTGCTGGGCAGGGACGGCTGCAAAATCAGCCGCGAAACCGTGGGTTTACCGCCCAGGGCCTGCCTGCTTTGCGGGCGGGCAGCCAGCTTCTGTGCTCCTGCGCGCTCCCACCGCGTGACAGAATTGTATGAAAGAGCCCAGGAGATCCTGGCGGACACCCTGATGATGGGCCGCGCCAGGAGCATCGGCCTTCTGGCACAAAAAAGCCTGATCCAGGAGGCTCTGGTCACGCCCAAGCCGGGCCTGGTGGATCAGGAAAACAGCGGCGCCCACCGGGATATGGATCTGTCCGTTCTCCTGGACAGCGCCGCAGCGCTTGGCGGCTGTTTTGAGGAAGCGGCGCGGATCGGGATAAGCCTGGCCCGCCTGGAACCGGCCGCCACCATGCGGGCGCTGCGTCCTTGGGGCCTGAAGGCCGAAGGCCGGATGTTTGAGGCGACGGGCGGTGTCAACACCCACAAAGGCGCCATCTACGCCCTGGGCATCCTGTGCGCGGCCGCGGGCAGGGTCTGGCGGCGGGATAAAGGGCTCACTTCAGAGGCTCTTTTCGATGCCGCTTCCCAGATCGCCGCCGATGAAGCCGCCCGTCTGCCTTCCCTTATGGTATCCGGGGATATCACCAACGGCATCAGGCTTTTCGCCGCCACCGGCGCCACCGGCGCCCGGGGAGAAGCGGCAGCGGGATTCCCTGCGGTGCGTGATGGGGCACTGCCTCAGCTCCGGAGATACCTGCGGGATGGCCACAGCCTGAATGACGCCATAGCCTACGCACTCATCCACCTCATTCCCCTGGTTGAAGACACCAGCCTGATGAAACGTGCTGGCGCAGGGCTTTATCAGGAAGTACAGGCGCAAGTTGAGGCGCTTCTGGCCCGGGGTCCCCTAAGCCTTGGCGCCATCCGCGCGCTGGACAGGCAGTTCATCGCCCGTAACCTGAGCCCCGGCGGCTGCGCGGACCTGCTGGCGGCTGCCTGCTTTGCCCATTGGCTGGAGGACGGGCCGCCCAACTGACGCCCTTTCTCTTGTGCTTTATAAGCTTTTCTGTCCCTGAAACCACAAATTCTGTTTGACAAAGCCATAAACACAGATTATAATTACGCCGTCCAATTGAAAATTCTAAGGAGGTACCCCATGAAAAGACTCTTGGCGCTGGTGCTCGTTCTGTTGCTCGCATTCTCCGCGACTGCCCTGGCCGAAGGCCGCGTGTTTGGCTACACGGCCATGACCATGCTCAACCCCTTCTTCATCGTCATTGAAAACGCCATCCGCGAAGTGGTGGAAGCCAACGGCGACACCCTCATCACCTTTGACCCCGCCATGGACAATGCCCTGCAGATTTCCCAGATGGAAGACGCCATCAGCCGCGGGGTGGACCTCATGTTCATGAATGCGGCCGACAAGGAAGGCATCGTGCCTGCCATGGTGCAGTTCAATGCCGCCGGCATCCCGGTGGTCAACTACGACGCCGAGGTGGCTGACTACGAGCAGTATGTCACCGCCTATGTGGGCTCCAACAACTATAACGCCGGCTATGTCTGCGGCGAGGATATGGCCAAGCGCCATCCCGAGGGCGGCAACATCGTCATCCTGGACTTCCCCATGGCGCAGAGCGTGGTGGACCGGATCAACGGCTTCAACGACGCCATCAAGGACTCCGGCGTGGAATTCACCACTGTGGTACAGCTGGACGCTGGCGGCGACCTGCAGAAGGCCATGACCATCATGGACGATGTCCTCCAGCGCGAGTTTGAAGGCGGCATCGTCGCGGCCTTCGGCGGCAACGACCCCACCGCGCTTGGCATTTATGCCTCCTGCCTGGCAGCCAACCGCAATGAGATTGAGATTTATGGCGTGGACGGCTCCCCGGACGCCAAGAAAGCCATCGCTGAGAAGGGCCAGTTCATCGGCTCCGGCGCCCAGTCCCCCATCAACATCGGCAAGCTTTCCGCCGAGGTCGCTTATAAAGTCCTGGAAGGCGAGCCCTTTGAGTTCCGCATCCCGGTGGATACCTTCCTCATCAACCAGGAAAACGTTGAGTCCTTCGGCATTGATGGCTGGCAGTAATCAAGCCTGCTAACCGATAAGCCGATCATCGGACGGGGCTCTGCCTTCAGCGGGGCCCCGTCCCCCAAGTTATTCCGGCCAGGCTGTGCTATCGCGCGCCCGAAAAGGAGGGATTGGTTTGCCTGAGGGAAATAAGCTTCTTGAGATGGTGGGCGTACATAAACGCTTTCCGGGCGTATATGCGCTAAAGGATGTGACCTTCGACCTGTACGCCGGGGAGGTTCACGCGCTGCTTGGGGAAAACGGTGCCGGCAAATCCACGCTCATCAAAATCCTGGGCGGGATCTACGCCATTGACGAAGGCGAAGTCATCATCGACGGCGTAAAGACCCCCATCAATTCGGTGGCTGACGCGCAGAAAAACCACATCTCCATCATCCATCAGGAACTCTCCCAGGTTCCCCACATGACCATTGCTGAGAACATCTTTCTGGGCAAGGAAATCAAGGGCCCGCTGTTCACCGTGCGGCGGGGGGAGATGGTGAAGAAAGCGCAGGAACTGCTGGCGGGCTATGACTTCCACGTGCCGGCGGACTCACCCCTCTCCACCCTCACCCTGGCGCAGCGCCAGATGATCGAGATCATCAAAGCCGTGTCCTTCAACGCCCGCATCCTGGTGATGGACGAACCCACCTCATCGCTTTCAGACAAGGAGGTGGACTTCCTCTTCCGCACCATCCGGCGCCTTCGGGCGGACGGCGTAGGCATCATTTACATTTCCCACCGCCTGAGCGAACTCTTCGCGATTTCAGACCGGGTGACGGTGTTGCGGGATGGCGCGGTCATCGGTACCCGTATCACCCGGGAAGTGCAGCAGAACGAGCTGATCGCCATGATGGTGGGGCGCTCGCTCACCAATTATTACACCCGTACCTATCGGGAAAAGCGGGGAGACGAGGTGCTCAGGCTTGAGCATGTCTCCTCGGGCGACCTGGTCCGGGACGTGAGTTTTTCCGTTTATAAAGGAGAAATCCTGGGCCTTGCAGGGCTGATGGGGGCTGGCCGCAGCGAAATCTGCCGCACCATCTTTGGCCTTGACCCCATGCTTGAAGGCGAGATTTTTGTGGAGGGCCGGAAAGCAAAAACCAGCTCGGCGGAAGACGCGATCCGGCTTGGCATTGCGCTGGTGCCGGAGGACCGCAAACGGGAGGGCATCTTTTCCATCAAGGATGTTTCCTTTAACATCACGCTGAAACTGCTTCGGCAGATCATCCGGGGCATCAAGGTGGACAGGCCCATGGAGCGCAAGGTGGTGGAAGAGCATATCAGCGGGCTGTCCATCAAGACGCCAAGCCCCCAGCAACTGGTGGGCAACCTGTCCGGCGGCAACCAGCAGAAGGTGGTCATCGCCCGCTGGCTGGCTACCCAGCCCAAAATCCTCATCCTGGATGAGCCCACCCGGGGCGTGGATGTGGGCGCAAAGGCCGAGATATACGCCATAATGAATGAATTGGCCAGCCGTGGGGTTGCTGTTATCATGGTCTCCTCCGAACTGCCGGAGGTCATCAACATGTCTGACCGGGTGCTGGTCATCGGCGGCGGCAGGGTGCGCGGGGACCTGGACCGGCACGAGGTGACCCAGGAAAAAATCATGACCTACGCAACGGAGGGAATGTAAGATGCAGACAGAAACCACCATCATCGCCAGCCGGAGGCGGGCGCTTGCCCGGCCTTTCATCAAATTTTTTAAGGACAACGCCGCCATCCTCATTGGCCTGCTGGCCATTGCCCTGCTCATCCAGATGCTCTCCGGCAGCGGCAATTTCCTGGGAGGCTTGTTCTTCAAGCAGTCCAACATCATGAATGTGCTGCGCCAGGTGGCCATCAACGCCATGCTGGCCTGCGGCATGTGCATTGTGATCATTCTGGGCGGCATTGATATCTCCGTGGGCTCGGTCATCGCTTTCTCCGGGGTGATCGCCGCCGGCATGATCACCAATTATCAGCTGCCCGTATGGCTGGCCGTGCTGGGCGGTATGGTGGTGGGGCTTCTGTGCGGCATGTTCAACGGCTTCATCATCTCCACCACACCGCTTCCGCCCTTTATCGTCACCCTGGCGATGATGCAGATAGCCCGGGGCTTCGCCTACATCTACACCTCCGGCGCGCCTATCCGCACCATGTATCCGGAGTTCTACAACCTGGGCACGCTGTTTGTCTGGGGCATCCCCATTCAGGTGATTTACGCCGTGGTGATTGTAGCCTTCAGCATCTATCTTTTAAACCGCACCAAGATGGGCCGGCACATCTACGCTGTGGGCGGGAACCGGGAAGCCGCCCGCTTCGCAGGCATCAATGACCGGCGCATCCTCTTCTTTGCGTACAGCTACAGCGGCATGCTGGCGGGTATCTGCGGCGTGGTGCTGGCGGCGCGCATGTTCTCAGGCCAGCCCACCGCCGGAGACGGCCAGGAGATGGAAACCATTGCTTCCACAGTCCTTGGCGGCACCTCCATGCTGGGCGGCCAGGGCACTATCGGCGGAACCATGATAGGTGTGCTCATCATGGGCAGCCTCTCCAACGGCATGAACCTCCTGGGCATCAACTCCTTCTGGCAGTATGTGGTCAAGGGCGTGGTCATCCTCTTCGCCGTCTATATCGATGTGCTCAAGAAGCGGGCTAAGGATGTGAAATCCCTGAGCAAGAACATCGCGGCGGCTGAAAGCCCGGCCCC
>JAAYJP010000159.1 GCA_012522875.1 Clostridiales bacterium
CGCCTGAAGTTCTTTGGGCAGATTATGGAAGTTATCCAGGATCAGAACGCTCTCATGAACGCACTGCATCTGGCAAAGCACATGAATATACTGCCAGCGTTTTGCGCGGGTGGGAATACCCAGGGATAACAATCTGTCGGATGCCCCGAGGTCAATGCTTTTGAGGGTCTGGCACAGGCGTTCCCAGGCCTCCCCGGGCTCCCCCTTCAAGGCTGCAAACCAATGGACCCGTGCCCGCCCCGCGCACAACGCCTCCAGGTGCTTAAGCGCTGTGGTCTTACCGTATCCGGCGGGCGCTTCGACCACCGTGACGGGCGCCCAAAGCGCCGCCTGCATTTTCTCCAACAGGCGGGCAGGAAAATAGCACGCGGGGGCGGTAGGCATTGTAGTATCCATCAGCATCTCCAATGGGACAGTCCCGGCTGATTTGGCTTATTGACTATGATACATGAAATTCCTTGCCTTTTTCAAGAAAAGCTTCCAAAAAACAAGACAAAGCCCGCGCGGTGATTGACCGGGCGGGCCACGAAAGAAATGTGATTGTCAATACATCACAGGTAAATGCGAAGCTTCCAGCCCACTTCGATATGGTCGGGATTTTTGATGACATCACGGTTCCAGTCGTAAATCCTTTCCCAGGTCACACTGGGATGGCCCTGATGCTGGTAGTGCCTGGCGATGGTGTGCAGGTTGTCACCCTTGACAACGGTGTAGTAGACCATGCTGTTGGCTCCTGCGCCTCCTGATACGTTGTTGAGATCATCATCCCTAAGTGTCATTTTGGTTTCCTCCTTTATTTTTTCGGCCGCACCGCGGCCAGGGATTACCAAGTTTGCCTGGCGTGTTATTCTTCACCAAAGTCGGGCAGAAGCAGCCTGGACATCTCCAGCAGCATTTCGTCGGTAGCAACATTGAACATGGCTAATGAAAAATTATACCCTTCTTTTTCATAGCGCCAAAGAGCGACCCCGTCTCCGGATTCAGACAGGCATAGGGTACCAGTGAAAGGCGCCTGTTCCACATGCGTAACCGATTGCCAGGCGTGGTACATGCCGGAAATGTCATTGGGGGCGTCATCCATCTGGACCCGCCAGATATACTCTGCCTGCTGGAAGACGAAGTGCGCCTGTGCCAAAGGCTCATAACCCGCTCCCTCAATGAGCGTATACCTTACCTCCGTCGCTTTTTCAGGCACCAGAAGATTGACACCGGTCACTTCCAGAACCTCCTCCCGGCTTGCTTCGCGGGTGGGGTTTGGGAGCAGGAGCCCCTCAGCCAGCCCAAGGGCAGGAAGCATGAGCGCCAGAACCAGCAGCAGAGACAACAACCTCTTGTTCATACCTGTTCCTCCTTTTTTTTATCGAGCAGTTTACGCAGTTTTCTTAGTGCAGTTGATTGGATGAAGCCCTCGTTTGTATAGGAGATGTTCATCTTTTTGGCGATATCCCCGGGGCTTAGGCCTTGGTAGAAACGCAGGATGATAATATCCCGCTCCCGAGCGCTTAAGCGTTCAAGGGCAATGGCCAGTTCTGCCAGCTGTTCACGCCCGATGACCGTTTCGTCCAACGCTTCCGCCCCATCAGGAAGGTTTTCCTGTTCTGGCAGGGAGAAACTGGGCTTCGCCCGTCTATAGAAATCCCTCACCGCATTCCGGGTGATGGCGTATATCCAGGTGGACAGGCTGCCCCTGTTGCTGTTGTAACGGTCAAGCGCTGCACCCAGCTTAAGGAATACATCGCTGACCAAATCCTCAGCATCGTGGTGGTTTTTGATTTTGGAGCGGACATAGCGGCTTACTTTGTCCTGATATTCCCTGAAGATGAGGTCCATGGTGACCGGTTCACTCATGGGTGTCCTCCTCTATCCGGAGGATATCAGGGTCGCCCGCAGCATTGAGTTCCAGGTCTTCGTCCAAAAGGGGAATTCCCCCTTTGGCCCACCGCGCCAGCGCCTTTTCTATCAGCCCGCCCAAACGCACTTCACCCTCAAAGCGCTGATAGTCAAAAAGTTCGCGCAGTGCCTTTTCACCCGTTGTCATCGCCAAACTTCCTTCCTTCATCTGTTGTTACGCACGAGTTTCCGTTTTTTTAGATTCTGGTTCCAGCTGCTGTCGGTTTACCAGATCCGCGAAGAGGCCACCCTGGGCAACCAGTTCATCATAGGTTCCATCCTCGGCAATCCTGCCCTCTTCCAGCACCAGGACGCGGCCACACTGCCGGATGGTGGACAGGCGGTGTGCGACAACAATGCGCGTACATTTCAGCCTCTCCAGGGAGTCGGAGACCTGCTTCTGGACGATGTTGTCAAGGGCGCTTGTTGCCTCGTCCAGCAGCAGGATACGGGGCTTTGGCGCTATTGCCCTGGCAATCATCAGCCGTTGGCGCTGCCCGCCGGATACACCCCCATCTCCCTCGGACAGCAGGGTATGCATACCCATAGGCATTTCACGGATATCCTGGGCGATTCCCGCTGTTTCCGCGGCCTCCCAAGCCTCTTCCAGGCTTAGTCCGGGCGCTGAGATAGCGATATTGGAGTAGACATCCCCCTGGAACAGTTTGCCGACCTGGGTCACTACCCCCAAATGGCTGCGAAGGCTGCGCAGGTCAAGCGTGGACATGTCCTGCCCGTCATAATAGATGGCGCCCCGCTGCGGCTGCTCAAAGCCAAGAAGCAGGCGGATGATGGTGGATTTTCCGCTGCCTGTGCGCCCTACGATGGCGACATATTCTCCGGGGCGTATTTTCAGGCTTAGGCCATCAAGCACCTGGGGCATCCGCTCATGGTAGCGGAATGAAACATGGTTCAGTTCCACACCGCCTGAAAGGCGTTGGACGCTCTTTTTGTTCCGGGAGGTTTCGGGGGCGGCCTTCAGCAGCGGGTCGATCATTTTGAACATGGGGCGCAGTTCGGCGGCCTGGGACACCATCCCAGCCAGCGATGCAAATGCGCCGCTGACCATCCCAAAAGACAAACTGAAGGCCATATAGTCCGCCGTGTCCACACCGCTTTTCACTGCGGTAAAGTAGATGAGCGCCGTGCCAAGGAGGGCTATGGCCTGGGGGATTACCTGGCTAAAGCGGAGAAGAAAAGGCGGTTCATACTGAAGTCCGGCGCCTTTGGCATAACTTTCCGCCCATTTGGCAAAAGCGCGTTTTTCGGCCCCGGCCAGCTTGATTTTCTGGACACTGCTGATCAGAGAGTACACCATGCCGCTTTCTTTGGCGTTCAACTCCATGCGCTCCTGAGAATAGCGTATCTGGGCCAGGGTAGACAGCATGGAAACCAAGAGGGTTGTGAGAACGATGGCAAGCGCCGGGAATGCAAGCGATGGCGCGAAGCTTGCCACTTGCCCAAGGTAAGCCAGTGACATCAGGCTGGATAGTCCTCCGGTGAGGGCAATGCTTGCCATCAAGCTGCAAAGGCTTCCGACGGACCTGACACGGCTGGTCAGTTCACCCGCGTTATAGCCCTTGAAAAAACTTGCCGGCAGCGAGAGTACGCGCATCATGGCGGCCGACTGCACCAAAAGGTCAAGCCGTGTTTGTATTTGGGAGAGCAGCAACATCCGCGCGGTGGAAATCAGTGCCATGGACATAATCACCCCCACCATGGCGCTTGCTACAGGTATGAGGAAGCCAGACGAGCCGCTCATAAGCACCGGCCCAAACAACAGGAGGTTCAAGCGCGGCAGCAGGAGGCCAAATCCTGTCATGAGAACAGCAGCCAGGAAAACCAGCACCAGGTCCGCCCAGGAGAGGGCTTGTGTGATATATGCCAGCAAGTCCCGTGAGCCGAGTTTCCTCAAGGGAAAGGGCCTGTAAAAGCAGAGGGCGTCCTGTAAAATCCCCCCCGCCGTGCGGGCGTTTACTCTGATTCGATTTCCCGTATCCGGGTCCCGATAGCGGTAGCCGCTATAAGCCCCTGGCAGCAGGGCGATGGCTTTCCCGTCCCGGGTAGTGCCCAGCATCGGCCCGACAGCCTCCTTATACCAGGCACCGTCAAGGCGCACCCGGCGGTGCATCAGCCCCAGGGGGGCAGTCAGCCGCGCCAGCTGATCGGGGAGTTCCTGGGCTGGCTCATTGCCCTCAGGAATAGGGAGTTTGTAGTAGGAGATAATCTGCATCATAGCACCCCGCGCTTGCCGGCTGTCAGACTGGGGGAAGGGCGGACGCCCCAGCACAGCCCCCGCCATATCTGCAAATGCCTGGGCAAACCGCTCATCATCCTGCTCGGCCCGCTGGCGTATCTGTTCGTCAAACCAACCCATTTCTTATCCCCTTATTCATTGGACACCAACCGCCGGTAAAGCCCGTCCTGGGCGAAAAGTGCTTCATGGGTGCCGCGCTCCACCACTTTCCCATGATCCAGCACCACGATCTCATCACAGTCACGGATGGTGGACAGGCGATGGGCTACCACCACCGAGGTGACGCCGCGCTGCCTGATACCCCGCATCACCTCATACTCAGTGCGGGCGTCAAGCGCGCTGGTGGCCTCGTCCAGGATGATGATGGAAGGATCCTGCGCCAGCACGCGCGCAATTTCAAGGCGTTGGCGCTGCCCGCCGGAAAGGTCCCGGCCACCTGAGAGGACACGCCCTTGGTAGCCACCCTCACGCTGCAGGATATCATCGTGGATCTGCGCATCCCGGGCTGCCAGAATCACCTCAAAGTCCTCGATGGAAGCGTCCCACATCCTGATATTGTCTTCGATGCTGTCCTCAAACAGGATGATATCCTGGTCCACCACTGCCAGGGAGGAGGTAAAAATCTCCCGTGGGATATCTTCAATCTGCCGGCCATCAAAATCGATTTCACCACGCCAGGGCTTGTAAAGGCCGGAAATCAACTTGGCCAAGGTGGATTTGCCGCATCCGGAGGGGCCCACGAGAGCCACGCTGCCGCCGGGCTTGAGGCTCAGGTCAAAATCCTCTATCAGCGGCTCGCCCAGCGGAGCATACCCGAAGGTCACACCTCGCATCTTTATTCCGCCAAGCAATTTGTCACAGCCGTTCTCGGGCAGGGGACAGGTTTGTTCGGGAACATCCGGAGGATAGGACAGCACATCCTCAATGCGCTCCATATCCCCGCGCATCTCCTGAATGCCCTGCCCGGCCGAAATCAGGTTACTGGCGGGCGTGGTGAAGGATGCCATAAAGCCCTGGAAGGCCAGGATCATGCCAACAGTAAACTGGCCTTGAAGTGTCAGACAAACGCCCAGAACCAGCACCGCCGCGTCTGCCAGGGAGGAAATCAGCCCGGGGATACTGCCAAGGTAATAGTTCAGCCGGGCGAAGCGCGCCTCCTGGGTATTTACCGATGCCTGGTATCCCGCCCACTTCTCGAAATAACCGCCTTCTGCGCCGCAGGCCTTAAGGGTCTCAATCAGCTGGATACCCGTTACCGTGGCGCCAGCCAGCCTGCCTTCGTCGCGCATCTGCACCCGGGTGATGTTGATCCTTTTGGCGGAAATCACTTTTGCCAGGATCATTTTAAGCGCCATAGCTCCGATGCCCACAGCTGTCAGGAGGATGCTGTAACGCAGCATGACAATCAGATAGAACACCAGCATGACAAAATCGAGCAGCAATGGTGCCAATTGCCGGATCAGGGCATTGGCCACTCCGGCATTGGTGCTCTGGCGGGAGGCGATGTCTCCCGCCATGCGCTGGGAGAAAAAGGCGAGGGGAAGCCTCAGCACATGCCACATGAACTGCGCGTTGGCAACTACGGCGAATTTGCCTTCAATGCGCAGCGAATGGACTTCCTGCAGGGAACCAATAAGAATTTGAAGGAGGGCCAGGACGATTAGCACCAGGGTGAAGGGCCCGAGCCATTCCGGGTTTCGCCCCGTCAGAAGCCGGTCCACGAAAATACGGGAGAAAGCAGGGTTGATGACACCAATCAGGGCAGTGGCCAGGCTGGTAAGGACCACAAACGCCACGGCGGCCTGGGCACCGCGCAACCTGGAGAGGGCAAAAGCCAGCATACTTTTCGGTTTTCCGCCTGGCTTAAAGGCGTCCGTTGGAGAAAACATCAGGCATACGCCCGTAAAGCTCCGGTCAAACTCCTCCTTTGAGAGGACGACCGTACCCCGGGCTGGATCGTTGACGACTGCGCGATCCCCCCTAAAGCCGCAGAGCACAACAAAGTGGTTAAAGTTCCAGTGAACAATGCAGGGGAAGTTCCCCTCCCGTTTCAATTGCTCCGGTTCATAGCGAAACCCCTGGGCGATGAGCCCATAGCTGCGGGCGGCAATCAGCATATTGCGAGCGTTTGAACCATCCCGGGAAACACCGCAATCCGCCCTCACATTTTCAAGCGGCAGCCATTTATGATACCACGCCAGTACCATTGCAAGGCAGGCTGCGCCGCACTCCAATGCCTCCAGTTGCATAACCACCGGCACCTTTGCCCATCCTGTCCTCAAGGGCTGCCTGGCCGTTATGTTACGCACCTTGCCCGCTCCCTTCCAGCAGGAACTCGATGGGGCGGATGGTTTCTGTGGTGATGACCACATCCCAGACCCCATCAACCACGCCGGGAGCGCTTAGATGTACCGGGTAATTCCAGGCCTGTGGATCCAGTTGGTATATGAGATAGTCTTCAGGATGGGTTTCATTGATCTCTTCCTCAGACAGGGGCGTGGGGGATACGGAAACCACCGTGCCCTGGAAGTTGCCAATGATAGCGGGCATGCCAGCAGATAGTCGCTCCGGCTGCGCCACATAGCAGACCACATCCCCGCCCTGGGCGATTCCCTTGGCCGAAATCGTGCTGGGAAGTGTTCCGTAGAAGCCGAAAACAACAAACACCGCCAGCAGCATGATGATGGCCGCCAGAGCCAGCCACACACTGGGCCGCACAACACGCAGGTATTCATTGAGTTCTTCCGGGGATGAGATTCTGTCCATGCTGCTTTGGCGGAATAACTTGTTATCCATGGCCAGGCTCCTTTCTGCCTACGGATTTAATCTTGTTTGCCGGACCGCGTGCCAGGTTGATACGGATGATCAGCCGATTTTCTCCCTCCTCATAGGAATAGGCGGCATGGTCACAGAGTTTCCTGATTATCATCAGGCCCAGGCCTCCCGCCTCCCGCTCGGTGCTGGGGAGGCTGATATCAGGCAATGGCTGGGAAAGGGGGTCAAATGCCTCGCCCCGGTCGCGAAAACGCAGGACTGCCTCCTGGCCCACCAGTTCACAGCAAAACATGACCTTGTTACCATGGGAGCTGGCATATCGCACCATGTTGGAGAAAACCTCATCGACAATTACATGAAGCCTGCTGAGCGCATGGGGGGACGGGTTTGCTGGCACCGTCTCAATCCGTACCAGGGATTGAATGGTTTCTGTCTGCTCTTCTTCAAGGGGAATATCACTCCAGGGCAGTGTGGCGTGGCTGCTCAGGATGTCCAGCGCCATCAGCGTGATATCATCCGCCTGCTCCCGGGCCCCGGCGAACTGGCCCAGGGATTGCATCAGGGCTTCAGCTTGCATTTCGGCTGGTAGATTACGAAGAGGAGGCTGATCCATCAGCCTTTTCAGGCCCGCGGATGTGAAGAAAGCGTCACGAATATCTTCTGCTTCGGTTACCCCATCTGTATAAAGCAACAGCTTGTCCCCCGCCAAAAGGCGGAAACGGTGCACATGGTATACGGTTTCCTCATAGGCTCCCAGCACAAGGTCAGCGGTGCTGAACAAAAAGGAATATTCTTCGCCCAATCGGGCCAACAACGGCGGATTGTGCCCAGCATTCACAAAGTCAAGCCAGCCGTCCCCTTCACAGTCCCAAATCGCCACGAACGCGGTAACAAAAAAACCCGCCTCGTTTTCCTGGCAGAGCTTGCGGTTGGCGTGCGCCACTGCTTCAGCCAAACCTCCTTCCCCCAGGATGTCGCTTTGCAGCTGCGTCTTGACACGCATCATAAACAAAGCGCCGGGGATGCCCTTCCCGGAGACATCAGCAATTATCAGGGCCAGTTTCCTGCCGGGAGAGCCAGGAACCGGGAAAAAATCATAGAAGTCCCCGCCGACTTCCCGTGCGGCCTTCAGAAGCGCACCCAGGCGGAACCGGCCTTCCAGTGCCGAAAGCGTGTTTATACGGGGGAGGCTTGCAAGCTGAACTTCACGGGCAAGGGCCAGTTCCGTGTCGATGCGCTCCCGGGCGTCAGTGATTGCCTGCTTGAGCGCGCTCACAGTAGCATTGATCCCGTCTGACAGTGCGCGGAATTCCGCGTTTCCCCGCTCTTCCACAAGGGTTTCCAAATTTCCCTTTGTAATCCGGGCAAGAGAGGCGTTCACATTCCGGATGCCCTGGATGACCACCCCGTCCACCATGCGGCTGACCAGAATGAACACGCTCACGAAGAGAAGGAGATAGGCCGCGCCCACGAACAGAAGGGTTTCGTTGCGGCCCGCGAATATTTCAGTAAAGGGGAGCATTCCGATGATCAGGTAATCCCCCAATACTGCACCCAAACATAATGCGCGGTCAACCCCATGCCCCATGGAAAAAGGCTGGCCAGAACGCGCTCCAGGCAAGGGAAAATCGAGATCTTCCGCTCTTAACCCCATCAGCTCGCGCTCACCGGCGCTTACCACCAGCCCCCTTTGAAGCACAATCACAGCGCCATGGTTGCCAATGGCAAACCCAGGGGCCAGGTTTTTGATGTCAGCCAACGCGGCAGCTTCCGCGAGGCGTTCCGGCACATCCCCAATTTGCACCATGCCTGCCCGCCCGGGAATTCCGGTTGCTGAGAACTGCATCAACACGCTCCGGTCATGTCCTGTGGGGGTAGCGGGCTGTATCAGCACCAGAAACGGGTCTTTGAGGATGGGGAGGAAAAAGGAGGACTGCTCTGCGCTTGAAAGGCTATAGCCAAGATATGGCGCATAGGTGGTCGCGGTAATGATGCCGCTGCCATCAATAATGTGCAGCTGATCCACATCCAAAACCGGAAGCAGGGCGGCCAGTTCTTCTGAAGACTGTGCCACCTCCGGGTGTCTGGACAGAATCCAACGCAGGGTATGGAGCTTGTAGGTCAGGGATTTGTCATTGCTTTGCCGTATTGACTCCAGGTTCTTATCATGCTGTGCTATTTGTGCCTGCGCATCCGCCAGCCTTGCATCAATCAGTTCCAGCGCATCCTTCCGGGCATGTCCCGTCTGCACCAGCCATGTAATAAGCAGGGTGACTGCGAAGGCTGCCGCCATCAGGACCAAAAGGCGCCTCTGAAAGGTTCGCCTCATGGGGTATCTTCAAGAATGGTGAGGATTTCAGAAAAGCCGGTGATCTCAAAAACCTCCGTGACGGCCCGATTGGGGTTTAGGATGGTGAGGCTTCCTTGCCGGTTCATCACCTTCTGAGCGGCCAGGATGACCCTAAGCCCCGCGCTGGATACATATTCCGTTTCCCGCATCTCGAATTCCAACTGTGTGATACCCTCCACACCCGAACGGAGCGTTGCTTCCAGCTCGCGGGAGGTCATGCTGTCCAGCCGCCCCGTGATTTTCAGGCGCAGGCGGCCGCCTTCCCTGGTTTCTTCAATGGTCATCGTTCACCTTCCTTTCCATGTGGTGGATATGACGGTATCAACTATAGCATCGTGTCCAACAGCTCCCGAACAGAGGCCCTGAGTTCGCCGCCGGGCGTCCGCCATACTGCGAAATCACCATCTGAACGGACGGTCCTGAAGACATTCGGGTCGCTTAAGGCCTGGAAACGGATACCGATCATACGCCGCCTCATATTGACCAGCGCAATGCTGCCGCTGCTGAGCTCCAGCTTCAGCAGGTGATCGTCAATGACATCGATTCGCCGAATGCTGTCTTCCAACGCAATCACCCCGCCCATCCACCAATGTATTCATTTCCATACTGAATCTAACATGCATTACCTGAAGGCGCATGGCCCTAAAGGGCTATTCAAGGAAAAAGCCGCGCCCTGAGGGCGCGGTGGAAAGAGCAAAAGGGATAAGGAACCCGAGATCTTTACTCGCTTTTGTGTTGGGGTTCCAAATACTGCAGGAGTTTGATGGTCGAGAAGAAAAGTCCCAGAACCAGGAAGACGCCGGCCAGGCCAAGGCCGGTCACAATCAGGCCGATGATAAAATCGCTCATTCTTTACCTCCTTAGCGGATAAACAGGGAAACCAAAGTGATAACCAGGCCGCCGGCCACGATGGAACCCAGCTGGCCAGCCACATTGGCGCTGGTGGCCTGCATGAGGACGAAATTGTAGGGATCCTCTTCCTTGGCCATTTTTTGAATAACCCGGGCACTCATGGGGAATGCGGAAATACCGGCAGCGCCGATCATCGGGTTGATTTTATTTTTGCGGAAAAGATTGAGGAACTTGGCAAACAATACACCGCCTGCAGTATCGAAAACAAAGGCGGCCAGGCCCAGCGCCATGATGAGCGCGGTGTCCCAACGCAGGAAGTTCTCCGCCAGCATGGTGGAGCCGATGGATAAGCCAAGGAGAATGGTGACAAGGTTGGCCAGTTCATTCTGCGCGGTCTTGGACAGGCGCTCAAGCACCCCGCATTCCCTGACGAGGTTGCCAAACATCAGGCTTCCTACCAGGGGGGCTGACATGGGAACGATGATGCCGGCCACCAGGGTGGTGATAATCGGAAAGAGTATCAGTGCCAGCTTGGATGCCCGCTTGCCATGGTAGTCCATGCGGATTTTGCGCTCTTCCCTGGTGGTCAGCGCTCGGATGACCGGGGGCTGGATGACCGGAACTAGGGACATATAACTGTAGGCTGCGACAGAAATCGGCGCCATGTAATCCTTGAGGTTAAAATGATTGGCCACATAAAGTGTGGTTGGCCCGTCCGCTGCGCCGATGATGCCAATGGCTGAGGCCAAACGGATAACGATATTGGGCTCCG
>JAAYJP010000160.1 GCA_012522875.1 Clostridiales bacterium
AAAACTGATTTCAGTTCAGCAGGCGGTGGACATGGTCAAGTCGGGCGACTACATCGTCACAGGCCTTGGCGCCTCCACAGCAAATGCATTTTTCAGCCACCTGCACACCGCCGCTGACCGCCTTCGGGATGTCACCATCTCCACCTGCCTGCCCCTGGGCGACTATCCCTGCTTCAACGATATCCAGTACCGCCACGCCTTTTTGCATGACAGCTGGTTTTACAATCCCGCTACCCGCCGTGCCCACAAGTATGGCAACACCTATTTTGTGCCCAACTGCCTCCATTTTGCCGCTACCAAACGCCTGGCATACCGCAAACCCACCCTGTATGTAGGCGCTGCAGCCATGCCCGACGCCCACGGCAACATCAGCCTCTCCTGCTCCAACACCTATGAGATGCAGATGATCAGGGCGGCGGACAAGGTGATTCTTGAGATCAATCCCAATTATCCCCGCACCTTTGGCGATGCCTTTCTCAGGGTGGATGAGGTGGATTGCCTGATTGAGGCGGACTACCCGGTGCCGGCACTGCCCGATGTGGAGCCCAGCGAGAAAGACCGGATCGTTGGAAAGCTGGTGGGCGCCTATATCAAGGATGGGGACTGCATCCAGCTGGGCATCGGCGGCATGCCCAATGCCATCGCGGATACGCTGTATGACAAAAAGGACCTGGGCATCCACACCGAGATGCTCACCACCAACATGATGAATCTGGCCAAAGCAGGGGTTATCACAGGGCGCAGGAAACAGATTCACAACGGCAAGATGGTCTGTACATTCGTTATGGGTTCAAAGGAACTGTACGAGTATGCCCATGACAACCCCTCGGTAGAGGTGCTGGCAGGCTCCTACACAAACGACCCCTATGTCATCGCGCAGAACGACAACATGGTCTCCATCAATTCCACCATGGAGATCGACCTGACGGGACAGTGCGCCAGCGAGTCCATTGGCTCCCAGCAGTTCTCCGGTACCGGCGGGCAGACAGACACTGCCACCGGGGCGCAGAAATCCAAAAACGGCCGCAGTTTCATCTGCCTGTACTCCACCACCATGGCCAAAAACCACCTCACCGGCGAGCGGGAGGAGATCTCCAAAATCGTGCCACAGCTCAAGGCCGGTGCCGCTGTATCCCTATCCCGCAATGATGTGGATTTTGTGGCGACGGAATACGGCGTGGTGCACCTCAGGGGCACCAATGTCAGGGAGCGGGTTGAGTTGCTCATATCCATCGCCCATCCCAACTTCCGGGAAGAGCTGCGCCAAAAGGCCTATGAGATCGGCCTCATCTATGACCGATGAGCACGTTCACATTTGAGGGAAGATCCGTTTACTACGAGGTGGCGGGCACCGGCCGGCCGCTGTTGATGCTCAACGGCATCATGATGTCCACCAAGTCCTGGGAACCTTTTCTTCAGGCCATCACAAAATCCGGCAGCCAGCCCGTGCTGGTGGACCTGCTGGATCAGGGGCAGTCCGAGCCCATGGGGAAAGACTTCCCCATCATCCTTCAGGCAAAGATGCTGGAAGCGTTTCTTGCACACCTTGGCCTTTTACGGGTGGACGTCTTTGGCACCAGCTATGGCGGCGAGGTAGCCCTGAACCTGGCGGCTTTGAGGCCCGATCTGATAAGCCGCATGGTGCTGGCCAACACAGTGGCCAGGACCAATGCCTGGCTTAAGGAAATTGGCGAGGCCTGGATCCTGGCCGGGAACAATCCCCGGGCTTACTACGCCACCACCATCCCGGTTATCTACAGCCCGGATTTTTATGACCGCAGGGCCCTGTGGATGGAGAACCGCAAAAACCTGCTCACGGGCACCGCCTTTGCCAGCAGCGATTTCCAGGCCCGCATGGCCAGGCTTACCCGCTCAGCAGAGTCCCATGATGTGACTAATCAGCTGGACAAAATCACCTGTCCCGTATTGCTTCTCTCCTCCCAGCAGGATCATATCACCCCGCCGGAGGAGCAGGCTTTTCTGCATGAATGCCTCCCCAATGCCGAGTTGGTCTTCCTCCCCAAGACGGGGCACGCTTCCTTCTATGAGCGGCCGGACCTGTTCACAGCCCTCCTGACCGGTTTTCTCAGCCACCGGGATCCCATCCAGCTTCCCTGAAAAGAGCGCCTATGCTTTTCTCCTGCAAGGGCAGGGACATTCGCTACCGGGAGCGGGCCTTGGGCATCCCCTGCCGCTGCTTAACGGCATCATGATGCCAACGGATTCCTGGGCGCCTTTTTTGCCGGCGTTTTCGAGGCATCACCGGATCATCCTTCTGGTGATGATGCCCTGGGAGCAGAAGGGCATCCTGGAAGGAATTCCGGAAGCTGGGTTCATCACCCTTCCCCGGACTGTACATGTGCTGTTCCTGGAGCGCCCGGAACTTTTCGCCTCCCTGGCCATGGGCTGGTTTGGTTGCCGGGAACCCATTGACAGCCCCTGAGGCTTCTGCCTTGACAGCCGGAAGCCGTCTGGCCATAATAAAATGGTTTGCCATATATTGCATGACAAGGAAGGCGCCATGAGCATTACCAATCCCAAGACCGCCCGGGGCCAAACCACCATGAACCGGATCAGCCGCGCGGCGGAAACCGAGTTCGGCCGCAAGGGCTATTACAATACCAGCGTGAGCGATATCGCCCTCAGGGCCAAGGTGGCCCCGGGGACCATCTATATTTACTTCGAGGACAAGTACAGCCTTTATTGCCACCTTCTTCAGCAGTACGGCCACCAGATCCGCAAGAATATCGCGCAAAAAACCAAGGGCTTGAGCGACCGGCTGGAGATTGAACGGGCAGGCTTGCTGGCTTTTTTGATGCATGTGCGCCGCAAGCCCCACATGTACAAAATTATCTGGGAATCCCTCTTTATCAACCCCAAACTGTTTGTCAGCTATTATGAAACCTTCGCCCAGCGTTACAAAACCCGCCTGGATGCGTCCAGGGACGAACTGACGGACATGGACACCACGGTCATGGCCTACATCCTCATGGGTATATCGAATTTCGTTGGGCTCAAGTACGTTTTTTTTGATAAAGACGCGGACCTTGCAAAGGTGGTGGACGAGGTGATGAAGCTGCTGGAACACGGGATGCTTAGGCACAGCCAGTAAGCTTTTTCGCGGTCCTGGCAGGGCCTTTTTGTGCTTTCTTTACTTTCTTTTCTCCCCTATGCTATACTTTGGCCAACGATGGAGGAGGTCACGCGGCGGATGCCTGATTACAAATTGGTGATTGACGGCGGCCGGGAACTGAGGGGCGAAGCATATGTTTCCGGCGGCAAGAACACCTCCCTGGCGGTGGTTCCCGCGGCGCTGTTGGCCGACGGCCCCTGCATCATCGAGAACCTCCCGGCTATCGAAGATATCCGGGTTTTATATCGTATTTTGAAGTATCTTGGCGCAAAGGTGGACTGGCATCCGGAACAGAAGCAGATGGCCATCGACCCGGGCGGGGTGACCGCATTGACGGTGCCCTATGCCTACAGCCAGCGGATGCGCGCCAGCTACTATATGATGGGCGCGCTGCTTGGCCGCTACGGGCGGGCGGAAGTTGGTTACCCCGGCGGGTGCGATCTGGGCAGCCGGCCCATCGACCAGCACCTAAAGGGCTTTAAGGCCCTGGGCGCCACCATCCGGGATGAGAACGGCATGCTGGTGCTGGAGGGCAAGCTGAAGGGAGCGCATGTCAACTTCGACATGGTGACCGTGGGGGGCACCATCAATGTGATGCTGGCGGCAGCCCGGGCTGAGGGTGACAGCATCCTCACCAACTGCGCCCGGGAACCGCATATCGTTGACACGGCCAACTTTTTGAACCGCATTGGCGCCCGCATCCGTGGCGCCGGGACGGACACCATCCGTATCCGTGGTACCGGAAGGATGGACGGGGGCAATTACACCGTCATTCCCGACCAGATCGAAACAGGAACCCTGATGATCGCTGCCGCCGCCACGCGGGGGGATGTGGTGCTGCGGGGCTGCATCCCTACCCATATGGAAGCGCTGACAGCGAAACTCCTGGAGATGGGCGTCATGGTTACAAGCCAGGATGATGTCATCACTGTCAACCTGCGGCAGGGCCACCGCGCGATCCGCATCTCCACCCAGGAATATCCTGGCTTCCCCACGGACCTGCAGCAGCCCATGAGTGCCCTTTTAACCAAGGCGCTGGGCACCAGCGAAGTGATCGAGAATATTTTCGAGTCCCGGTTCAAGCACCTGGACGAGATGCGCAAGATGGGCGCGATATCAATTATCAACGGCCGCCTGGCCCATATTGAGGGTGTGCCGGAACTCCATGGTGCCCCGGTCTGGGCGCCTGACCTGCGGGGCGGCGCCGCGCTGGTCATCGCAGGGCTGATGGCGCAGGGCATCACGGAAGTCTATAACCCGGGGACCATTGCCCGCGGATATGACCACCTGGAGAGCAAACTGACTGACTTGGGGGCCAGAATCAGCCGCGCCCCCCTTGACCCGGAGGAAAACGGCAATGCAAACGGCCTTTGAGCGCCTGGGCCTGCGCCCGGACGCCGATGAAGCTGCCATCCGAAGCGCATATCGGAGGCTGGTGAAGGCTTGCCACCCGGATAGTTTTTCAGACCCTGAGGAGCAGCAAGCAGGGCAAAGGGAACTGATCTCTATCAACCTGGCTTACGCCCAGTGTTTAAAGACCCTTGAGTCCAGGCACACTCCCTCACCCGCCCTGCCGGTAGCCCAGGCCAAATACTGGGCCAAGAGCCTGCTGGAGCGCAAGCAGTACGGCATGGCGCTGTTCCAGCTGGGGCGCTCTGAGGACAAGGATGCCGGGTGGTACGCGCTTCAGGGGGAGGCGCTCATGGGCCTTAAGGACTATATGGGCGCCCATCAGGCCTGGCGCGCCGCGGTGCGGATAGAACCTGATAACCTGAGCTATCGCCGGGAAGCCCTGGAAGCGGAGATGGCGCTGAAGCGTTCCCGCACCCTGTCCGGCAGGCTGGCCGGGAAGGCCCGCTCCCTGTTCACCAAAAACGACAGCTAGTGTTTTTTGACCAGTGACGCATGAGTACCGCCTGATCAGAAGCGAACGCCGCACCCTGGCCCTTGAAGTGACACCGGAAGGCCAGGTGATTGCGCGTGCGCCGCACGGATTGCCCAAAACGGAAATAGACCGTTTTGTGGCAACCAAGGCAGGCTGGATTACGAAGCACCTGCGGAAGCCCCGGCCAGAGCAAAAAGAAATCAACCCTGTGGAAGTTGCAGCGCTTAAGGAAAAGGCGAAGGCTGTTCTGCCAGGCCTTGTGGCGCAGTATGCCGCACAGCTGCGAATTCAGCCCCGGTATGTGAAAATCACCAGCGCAAAAAAGCGCTTTGGCAGCTGCAATAGGAAGGGCGGCCTGTGCTTCTCGTGGCTGTTGATGCGCTACCCTGTATCCGCCATTGAATATGTGGCGGCCCATGAGGTGGCGCATTTGAAGCAGTTGAACCATTCTGCCCGCTTTTATGAAATTCTTGGCACCCTCTTGCCCGATTATAAAGCACGCGCAGCCCTGTTGAGGCAATCACCAGAATGACTTTGGAGGAGCCCGATGCAAGCATATACCATCCTTGAGAAGATGTCCCTGTCCGGCAACGCCAGCCGCATGGTGATTTTGGCTCCCCTGGTTGCCCGCAAAGCCCAGCCAGGCCAGTTCATCATCCTTCGCGCCCGCGAAAATTCCGAGCGTATCCCCCTTACCATTCACGATTATGACCGGGAGAACGGAACGGTGAGCGTGGTTTACCAGGTGGTGGGTGCTGGCACCATGGCGTTGGATACGCTGGCCGCCGGGGACAGCCTGCATGACTTCGTGGGCCCACTGGGGAAGGAAACAGCCACCGAGGGCATCAAAAAGGCCTGTGTGGTGGGAGGCGGCGTGGGCTGCGCCATCGCTTTCCCCGTGGTCCGGAAGCTTCATGAACAGGGGAGCGTGGTCCACAGCATCATCGGTTTCAGATCAAAGGACCTGGTTTTTATGGAACAGGAATTCCAGTCTGTCAGCGACAGGCTTTATGTGATGACCGATGATGGCAGCTACGGCAGCCATGGCCTGGTAACCCATGCGCTGGAGGGCCTGATCAAGGAAGGCCATCACTATGACGAGGTGATCGCCATCGGCCCTTTGATCATGATGAAATTCGTCAGCCAGCTCACCAAAAAATATGGCGTCAAGACCACCGTGTCCATGAACCCCATCATGGTGGATGGCACGGGCATGTGCGGCGGCTGCCGGCTGACGGTGGGCGGCCAGGTCAAGTTCGCCTGCGTGGACGGTCCGGACTTTGACGGCCATGAGGTAGACTTCGACGAGGTAATCAGCCGCAACCGCGTCTATGAGGAATTTGAAAAACAGGAGCGGGAGGAAGCCTGCTTCCTGCTTCGCCGGGGGGAGAAATAAATGGCACGCAACCTGTCCAAAACAAAGGTGCCCATGCCGGTCCAGGATCCCCATACCCGCAACCGCAATTTCTCAGAGGTCGCTTTGGGCTATACGGAAGGGATGGCTGTGGAGGAGGCCTTGCGCTGCCTTGGCTGCAAGCATAAACCCTGTATCTCCGGGTGCCCTGTTGCCATTGATATTCCAGCCTTTATTGAGGAAATCGCCCAGGGGCGCTTTGAGGAGGCCTTCCGGGTAATCAACCAGGCCAGTGCGCTGCCCGCGGTGTGCGGCCGCGTCTGCCCCCAGGAGACCCAGTGTGAGCAACTTTGCGTCAGGGGCCTGAAGGGAGAGCCTGTGGCCATAGGCCGCCTGGAACGTTTTGCCGCGGACTGGTACCGGGAGCACGCCTGCGCCCTGCCGCCAGTTCCCGTCCCCAACGGCCACAGGGTGGCGGTGGTCGGGGCTGGGCCGGGCGGCCTGACAGCAGCCGGGGAACTGGCTCGCATGGGCTACGCCGTCACAGTGTTTGAGGCGCTGCATTTGCCGGGAGGTGTTTTATCCTATGGCATCCCGGAGTTCCGGCTGCCCAAGGACATCGTGATGGCGGAGGTTAACGCCCTCACCCGTCTGGGTGTGGAGGTGATGCTCAACACCGTCATCGGCAAGACGCTCACCATTGACGAACTGCTGGAATATGGCTTTGAGGCTGTTTTCATCGCTTCAGGCGCCGGTCTCCCCCGTTTTATGGGCATCCCTGGGGAATCCCTGAAAGGCGTCTACTCCGCCAATGAGTATCTGACCCGCATCAACCTGATGAAAGCCTACGAAGAAAACAGCCTCACCCCCATCTTAAGGGGCCGGCATGCGGCAGTGGTGGGCGGGGGAAACGTGGCGATGGACGCCGCCCGCTGCGCCAAGCGGCTGGGGGCCGGGGATGTGTCCATCATCTATCGCCGGGGCTTTGAGGAACTTCCTGCCCGGCGGGAGGAAGTCCACCATGCCCAGGAGGAGGGCATCGTCTTTCATTTCCAAACCAACCCGGTACAGATCCTGGGAGATGACAGGGGTTGGGTAAGGTCGCTTGAGTGCATTAAAATGGCCCTTGGAGAGCCGGACGCCTCTGGCCGGCGCCGCCCCATCGAGCAACCCGGCAGCAATTATGAGCTGGCCGCGGATGTGGTGATCATGGCCCTGGGAACCTCCTCCAACCCCTTGATCCGCCTCACCACCCCCGGCCTTGACACCGACAAATGGGGCGGCATCATGGTAAACGGCCCGGAGGGCCTCACCTCACGGGAAAAGGTCTTCGCGGGGGGCGATGTGGTAACCGGTTCCGCCACCGTCATCCTGGCCATGGGGGCTGGCAAGGATGCCGCCAAGGCGATCGACCGGATGATACGCGGCGCTTCAAAATAAAAACGCCCTGCCAAAATCCTGGCAGGGCAAATTATTTTCGTCTATCGGCTTACTTCATACGGCCAATCGATGATGCCGCCCAGGTCATGGAGATTGGTATACCCCATTTGGATCAGCTCATACGCCCCGGAAGCGCTGCGGCTGCCGGACCGGCAATAGAGATAGATGAGAGCGTCTTTGTCGGGAAGCTGCTCCACCGCACTTCTGGAAAGGTCCCCCAGAGGCAGGTTGATGGCGCCTGGGATATGCCCCTGCACGAACTCAAAGGGCTCCCGCACATCCACGATGACCGGGTTTTCCCCGGCATCTATCGCTGCCTTGGCTTCCTGCGGGCTGATGCGCCGGTACACCGCGACCTTCGGGGTTTCCGCCAGGCCAGTGGCCGTGGCACGGTCAAAATCCTCCCGGGTGAGGTGGCAGTAGCCGCCCGGGTTCTTGATGAGGTAATCCTGGTGGTATTCTTCGGCCTCCCAGAAGTTCCGGATGGGCTCAATCTCCACCACAAACGCGCTGTGCTTCCGCTTTTCTGCTTCCGCCAGGGCCTGGATAATTTCCCCGTCAGCCTCATCAGCGTAATAAACACCGGTTTGGTATTGGCTGCCCACATCATTGCCCTGCCGGTTTTTCACTGTGGGATCAATGGCGGAGAAGAACAGCTCGGTCAGCTCCTCCAGCTTCACAAGTTCGGGGTCATAGGTCACCTTCACCGTTTCCCGGTGGCCGGTGCTGCCGGAGACCACCTGGCCATAGTCCGGATTATCCACCGTGCCGTTGGCATATCCGCTCACCGCGTCTTTCACCCCCGGCACCAGTTCCATCATATGTTCCACACCCCAGAAGCAGCCGCCCGCAAAGTAAATCGTCTTCATTCCCTCAGCCTCAGACAAGGCCGGCGCGGCCATAAGGGACAGCATCAGAATCAGAATCAAAAGTGCCGATAGCTGGCGCATTGTCACTCCTCCTTCAAAAAGTCTTTTTTAATTATACCCATTTGGCCTATAATGAACAGCATCAGACAGGAGGGTAGAATGGCGGAAAGGAAAACGGGGCTTTTGGCGCTGGCGGTGATTCTATTGGACCAATGGCTCAAATCAGAGCTCCAGAATGCCGATCAGGCACTCATCCCAGGGCTGGTCAGACTGATTGGCATCAGAAACACGGGCGTTTCTTTTGGGCTGTTCTCAGGGCACCCGGTACTGGTGGCGCTGTTCTCCCTGGCCCTTATCCTTCTGGCGGGCGCCTTTCTGCGCCAATTGCCACTAGAAGGGCTTTCCCTGGCGGGCACAGGGCTGATCCTGGGCGGCGCGCTGGGAAACCTCCTGGACCGGGTGGCCCACGGCGCGGTGATTGACTATGTGCAGCTGCTGTTTGTTGATTTCCCGGTATTCAACCTGGCGGATATGTGTATCACACTGGGGGCGGCGCTTCTGGCCATCAGCGCGCTGTTCAGCCGGGAAGGCAGGGCGGCATGAGGGAAATATTGGCCCATGGGGATGGCGCAACCCGGCTGGATGTGCTTTTAAGCCAGGATACCCTGTCCCGTTCCCAGGCCACCCGGCTTATCCGTGAGGGCCAGGCAAGTGTATCCGGAAGAATGGTCAACCAGCCTTCCTATAGGGCCAAAGTCGGGGAGGAGGCGCGCCTGACGATACCGGAGGAAACGGAATCCCGGAATCAGCCTGAAAACATCCCGCTTAGAATCATTTTTCAGGATAAAGCCCTGGCTGTTGTGGATAAGCCTGCCGGGCTGGTAGTTCACCCGGCTGCGGGCAACCCCTCAGGCACCCTGGTCAACGCCCTTTTATTTCACCTGGACCAGCTGTCAGGCATTGGCGGGGAGAAGCGTCCGGGCATCGTCCACCGGCTTGACAAGGACACCAGCGGGCTGATGCTGGTGGCAAAGAATGACCGGGCGCATACCGCGCTTTCCCAGGCGCTGGCCAGGCGTCAGATCGAAAAGCATTACCTGGCCGTGGTAGCGGGAATTCTCAAGCATGAGAGCGGGCGGATGGACGGCCCCATCGCCCGAAGCCCAAAAGACCGTAAAAGGATGGCGGTGGCCGAGGGCGGCAGGGAAGCGCTGACCTTGTGGCAGATGGTGCGCCAGGATGATAAAAGTGCTTTGGTGATAATCCGGCTGGTGACCGGCCGCACCCACCAGATCCGTGTGCATTTCTCCCATGCCCATCACCCGGTGCTGGGGGACCCGCTGTATGGCTTCAAGGGCTTGCCCTCAGCCCCCCGGCTGATGCTGCATGCCTGGTCCCTGGCCTTTACCCACCCCTTTACAAACACCAGAATGGTGTTCACAGCGCCTCCGGAAGCAATTTTCAAGGCGCCGGGTGAATCCGGGCTTATGGCGGCGAAAAGCCGCCTGTGTGATATTCAGAAATGATCAAGGAGGAAGCGCTATGGATGTCCGCGTGGAACACAAGGATGGCTTCAAGGCGGCAGGCCTGATGATAGCAGCCACCCCCAAATCCGACTTTGCCGGGCTCTGGGGCATGCTGTTTGATAAAATTCCCTATCAACAGCTGGAATCCCTGGGCAGCGGGCAGAGCTTCGGCGTGTGCTCTGATATGAAGGAAGACGGCAGCTTCCGCTATATGGCAGGCTACCATA
>JAAYJP010000161.1 GCA_012522875.1 Clostridiales bacterium
CTCAGTTGTTTCCGCATGGGTCTCTCAGCGATGGGCAAACCCGGAAGATCACCTGCAATGCATGGATGGGTGATTGCATTATAGCACAGATAGCCATCAAAATATCCGTCCTCGCAATATTATTATTCTTCCGGGCATCCCATCCGTTGCGCCTTTGCTCGCATGACGGACAATGCTTTACGGCGCGCCCTTCGCCTTCAGCAGGTCCCGGGAAGCCTCCTGCAGGAACTGACTGAGGTAAACCTCATAGCGCAGGCCCATTTTGCGTATCAGTTTCCGGTGGGCGCCTTCCTTGCGGAAGCGGCCGGAAGAGCGGAGGGTGAACAGGGGGCTTCTCCCGCGCCCGCCGGGGTGCCATGGCTCCTTTCCGGTTTCAGGAGGAAGCGTTCCGGGCATCCTTGAGCGCTGGGGTGCCATATGTTAGTATGTGATATGGCGCATGAGCGGATTGTGGGAAAACACACGGCCTGATCCAGCGCGCAGTGCGGTACCAGGACTGCGGAAACAATCGGAATAGTTATACTGATGGGCAATACTGACCAGGAGCAAAGCTTATGATGCGGCCCGTTCGCAATTCAATCCTGCTGAAAATCTCGGCTCTCATCTTCGTTTTATGCCTGATCATTATGGCATATTCGGCAAATAGGCTATACCATGGATGGCAAAGCTATCAGCAGGCAACAGAGCTGCGGATCGTTCAGGATATGACGCGCAACTTTTCGGACGGATTGAAGAATTTCATGTTTGAAAGAGGCAGAATGAATGTTGTCCTCTCCAAGGAGGCGCCGGTTTCGGATGAAAACAAAGCATTTTTAGAGGAACGACGGACTTCTGCCGATGAGGCGTTTTTGGCTGGTTTTGCGGCCATGCAAAAAAACTTCCCGGAGGAAACAGAATACCTTCGCACAGAATACGAGAAAGTAGATGCGCTGCGATCAGTGGCTGATACAGAAGCGGATAAACCGCTTTCCCAGAGGGATCCAGGCATCCGTGAACGATGGTTTGGCTGCTGTTCCGGTTATATAGACACCGTCATCAGTGAAATCAATGTCATTCGCCAGCTTTCACATAACAGCAATATCTCCAACAGCTTCGATGTGGTTGTTGACAGCCTGTACTTCAGGAGCATTGTGGGGAATGAATCCTCCATTATTACCTCAGCAATTGCCGGAAATGGCAAAATCAGCGACGAAGAGCATGCCAAGCTCCAATTTTTATTGGGAAAAGAAGCGCAGGTTTGGTCCGAACTGGAAAAGACGGTCCACATATTGGGATCGGATAAAATTAAGATTGCCCTGGAGAATGTCAGGGATCAATACTACGTAAAATTTCGCCCTGAACAGGAAAGGATCCTTGAACTAGCCATAAAAAACCAATGGTATGATGGCATGGACAGAGAATTGGCAAACCTGTCTGTGCCTGCCCTGCATTCTGTACTGCATCTGAGTGACGAAGCGGTCGATCAAATTGGAATAGAAAATCAAAAAAGCATTCAAAACGGGCTTCAGGGCCTTTTGGCAGGCATCTTCCAATTGACGACTGGCCTGTTTATCGTTGTTCTTATCCCGCTTTTTTTCAGAAGAAAGTTTGTTCAGCCTGTTACCGATATTATTTCAGCCCTGAATGAGATCAGCGTGGGGAAAGTGGAGGGCCAAATCCCCCATACACACAGAGCCGACGAAATTGGAAAACTGGCACACGGCGCTGAACTGCTGAAAAACAGCATCACAGACGAGCAAGCGCTGAAGCGGGAGCTGGAAAACAGTGTGGCCAAACTGGCGGACTTGTCTGTCAAGGATTCTTTGACCGCCCTGTATAACAGGCGATATATGGCAGAACGGTTTGATGAACTGATAAAGAGGCACACGCGAACGGGCAGAGTGTTTTCTGTGATCATGTGTGATATCGACCATTTCAAGTCGTTCAATGATCGCCATGGGCATGCATGCGGGGACAAGGTGCTGGTCCATATTTCCAGTCAGTTGTCTGCATATTGCAGAGAGTCCGATGTTCTTGCAAGATGGGGCGGCGAAGAATTTCTATTGCTGCTGCCGGACACGAACCAGGAAGGCGCGATGGTTTTGGCGGAAAGAATACGCGTGGGCCTGGAAAACACCAAATATGAGTGCGAACGGTTTAAACTCAGGTTAACCATGACATTCGGCATCGCGGAGTATCGTGAAGCAGAAGACATGGCTGGGACCGCAAAAAGAGCCGACCTGGCATTAATGAAGGGGAAAAGAAGCGGCCGCAATCAAGTCGTCGCCTTTGATGGAGAACCAGGCGAAGATGAACGGGCCGATAGCAGCATACCTGGCGAAATGACATGAACGCCTGCCCGGTTGCCGAATGAGGCCCGGGCGGGGTCCCTTTTGGCCTATCCGGCGAACAGGCAGCGGCAAATGGCTGGCGGAGCCCAGGATACGGAACCTGTTTTGGCTCCGCCCGCCTATGGCAAGCCACTGAAGGCGGGCATAAAACATCAGCTGAGGGCAATGCGTCAGCAGGCACTTCCGCATCAAAACACCGGGGCAAGCGTTTATGCGCTTGACCCGGGCTGATCAGTGCTGTTCCCGGCCTCCTTAAGGCGCGGCTTTCACCTTCAGCAGGTCACGGGAAGCCTCTTCCTGGAACTGATTGGTGTAAAGCTCATAGTACAGGCCCTTTTTGCGCATCAGCTCCCGGTGGGTACCCTCCTCGCGGATGCGGCCGTCATCGATGAAGAGGATGCGGTCGGCGGAGCGGATGGTGGACAGTCGGTGGGCGATGATGAAGCTGGTGCGCCCGGACAGGGTGCGCTCAATGGCGTGCTGGATGTCCTGCTCCGTCTCGGTGTCCACTGAGGAGGTGGCCTCGTCCAGCACAAAGAGCCGGGGATTGTGCAGGATGGCCCGGGCGAAGGAAACCAGCTGTTTCTCGCCCGTGGACAGGCGGCTTCCCCCCTCGCCCACGGGGGTATCATAGCCCTTTTCCAGCTTCAGGATGAAGCGCTCCGCGTCCACCATCCGGGCAGCGGCGTGGGCTTGTTCCTCAGGCGCCTGGGGGTCGGCATAGCGGATGTTGTCAAGGACGGTGCCGGAAAACAGCCGCGGCTCCTGGAGGACATAGCCCAGGTTGCTCTGAAGCCACAGCTGGCTGCGCTCCCGGTAGTCCACCCCATCGATCAGGATGCGGCCTTCTGTGGGCTCATAGAAGCGGCAGATGAGGTTGACGATGGTGGACTTCCCGGCGCCTGTGGGCCCCACCAGGGCAAGGGTCTCCCCGGGCTTCACATGGAGGTTGAAATCCTCCAGCACCTGTTCGCCGTCCTTGTAGCGGAAGGTGACATGCTCAAAGGTGATTTCGCCATTGAGCTCCTCCCAGTTTTCGCGTTTGGGATGGAAGTTGTCGCCGTATTTTTCTTCCACATCCGGCGTGTCCTGGATATCAGGCGCGGTTTCCAACAGGCCGATGACCCGCTCCGCCGCCGCCTGCATACGCTGCATCTCGCCAAAGATGTAGGCGATGTCGCGGATGGGGTGGAAGAACATCACGGAGTAGCTGACAAATGCCGTCACCGTGCCCAGGGACAAGGCGCCTTTAAGCACCTGATTTGAACCGTAGGCCAGGGCAAAGGCACTGGCCAGGGAGGAAATCGCCAGAACGATGGGCAAAAACAGGCTGGACAAAGTGGCAGAGCGTACGGAAGCCCGCCGCATGCCGCCGGTCAGCTCACTGAACTCCTTGAAGTTCTCCTCCTCCCGCACCAGGGATTTGGTGGTTTTGGCGCCCATGATGCCCTCATTGAAGGCGCCGGTGATCTGGGCGTTCATCTTGCGCACTTCCCGCTGGGCCTTGAGGATGCGCTTCTGGAAGAAGATGGTGACCAGGATGATGGGCGGCACGATGGCCAGCACGCCAAGGGCCAGCTGCCAGTTAATGACCAGCATGACCACAGTGGCGATGATCAGGAAGATCAGCGCGTAGGCGATGTCCACCAGGCTCCAGCCGATGGCGTCGGCCAGGTGTGAGATATCGCTGGTCATCCGGCTCATGAGGTAGCCCACGGGCATCCGGTCGTAGTAGGAGAAGGGCAGCTCCTGGAGCTTGCGGAAGCCCCGGGTGCGCATATCATAGGCGATGGAGAACTCCACCCGCCCCGCCTGGTCGATAAACTTGTACACCGCATAGGTCTGCATGGCAATCATCGCCAGGTACACCAGCACAAACAGCCACAGCCCGCTGGTGTCTTTTGGGAGGACATACCGGTCGATGACAAAGCGGGTCATCAGGGGCACCACGATGTCCACGATTGCCAACACACCCATCATCACAGCGATAAACCCCAGCCGTTTCCACTGGCTGCGGGCGTCTTTCAGCAGCCTGAACCAGATGGAGAAATTCAGCTTCCGGTCAGGCGCTTGTTCTTCTGCGTAAAATTCACTCATACGGTCCCCCTTTGCGCCTGGAAAGAGGCATTGTCCAGGGCGGCTTCTTCTTCTTCGGAGAGCCCGGATTGGATATTGTTGATGCGCTGGTAGAGCCCCGGGCGGGCGATGAGTTCCCCATGGCTGCCCTCCTGGGCCAGCCGCCCGTCCTCCAGCACCAGGATGCGGTCAGCCTCCTTCAGGGTGAGGATGCGGTGGCTGATGATGATGGCCGTCACACCTTTGCGGCGCTCTTTCAGGTTCCTGCGGATGAGCGCGTCGGTCTGGGTGTCCACTGCCGAGAGGGAATCGTCAAAAACCAGGATATCGCTGCCTTTTAGCAAGGTTCGGGCGATGGCGGCGCGCTGCTTCTGCCCGCCGGAGAGGGTCACGCCCCGTTCACCTACCAGGGTCTCCCAACCCTTTTCGCTTTCCGAGATGAAGTCATAGGCCTGGGCATCCCTGGCTGCCTGCTCCACCTCAGCGCGCTGGGCTTGGGGGGCGGCGATGCGAAGGTTGTCGTAGATGGTTTTTGAGTAGAGGAAGGGCTCCTGAAGCACCAGGCCCACCTTGCTTCTCAGGTACTTGCGGTCCATCTGGTTCAGGTCGTGCCCGCCGATGGTGATGCGGCCCGACTGGGGCCGGTACATGCGCTGAAGCAAAAGCGCGATGGTGGATTTTCCCGAACCCGTAGCACCCAGGATGGCCACGGTTTCGCCGGATTTGATGGTGAAACTCAAGCCCTTCAGGATATCCTGGCCGCCGTCATACCGGAAGGTGACATTGTCAAACACGATATCGCCCGACAGGTCCGGCCTGGCGGCCTCAGGCAGGTCGGTTTCCTCTTTTTGCCGGAGGATGTCATCGATGCGTTCCAGCGCCACCATGCTGCGGCCGCCGTCAGAGAGGATGCGGCCCAGCTGCCGGATGGGGCCCACCAGCATGCCGATATAGCTGGTAAATACCACCAGGTTGCCCACGCTGATGCGCCCGGCAATGGCTTCAAAGATGCACACGACCAGGGTCAGAACGATCTGGACGGAGCTCAGCGCGTCGCTCAGCCCCCAGTACCCTGCCTCCAGGTGAACGCTGGAGATGAACTTGTCCCGCTGGTCCCGGTTGGCATCGTCAAAGCGCTCGATCTCCTTTTGCGCCTGGCCAAAGGCCCGCACCACCCGGACGCCGGTCAGGTTTTCCTGGAGCACCGCGCTCATTTTCCCGTCCGCATCGTCCGCACCGCGGAAAGCCTTGATGACCTTTTTGAAGAACACCATGGAGAATACCAGCAGGAGGGGCATGACGGCCAGGGACACCAGGGTGACCTTCGCGGAGATGGGGAGCATCAGCGCCAGGGCGATGCCCACCATCAGCGCCGTGGTGATGATGTTCATCAAATGGAAGCTTAGGAACCGGCGCACATTGTCCACATCCGAGGTGCAGCGCTGCACCAGATCCCCGGTGGAGGCCTGGCTGTGGTAGGCGAAAGGAAGCTCCTGCAGGTGGGAATAGAGCTTATCCCTGAGGCTCCGGGCGGCGTTTTCGGAGGCCATGGCCGTCCAGCGCCCCTTGTAGAAGCTGCATACGCCGTTTACCAGGCTGATCAGGATGATCACCACCCCAGCGCCCAGGAGGGGGCCCAGGGCATTCCCGCCGGCGCCCAGGTCCAGAGCCCAACGGTCAAAGGGCGGCGGCAGGCGGGAGGGCATGCCGCCCAGGTAGTGGTCCAGCACTTCCGCCAGCACGGCGGGCGTCATAAAGCCCAGGAATACGCTGGCGACGGTGCAAAGCGCAGCACCCACAAACAGACCCGCGTTGTCTTTCACCAGCTTTGCCAGAAGGCGTTTGTTTCGTGTTTTCATAGATGCTCCAAAGGTTCGTCAAGGCAAAAAAACAGCTCCGCGCATGCGCCGGAGCTCCCTGAAGGCAACCGAAACCAATGTTTCAGCGATGCCAGCTGAGCCCGCGCCATGCCATTCCCACGTCCGAAGACAAACGAGTCCTCTCCATGCCGCGGCCTCCCTTCCTAAAGATGGCGTCATTGTAGTCCCAAAATCCCGATTTGTCAAACAAAATCCTGCGAAATAAAAAATGCGGCACCCCGGGAGAGCAAAAGGGGGGTGCCGCGGGGAATAATGATATTACCAGCTGGCGTTCATCGCCCGGGAAACGGCGTTCTGGTGCGTTCCGTCCACCCGGTTGGTCTCATGGGTCTTGGACTTGTAAAAGTGGAGGCAGAAGTGGCCGCTGAAGTCATTTCCGGAGATGGTGGCCGTTCCGTGGGGCATGGTGTTGATGGAGCCGGCGTAGACATGGCTGTTGTACTTGACCAGAACAGCCCGGCGTGCCCAGGAGTAGGAACCGCCGGAGATCTCCTTCATCGTTTTGGCGCTGGCAGCGTTGACGGGCTCCGCGTCGATGTGGTTGGCGCCGCTCCAGCGCCGGGCGGTAAAGGTGCGGCCGGTGGCCACATCCTTGATGGTGAACGTGGCGCCTTTGGGGATGGTGCTGCTTCCGCTGGCAAACCAGTCCAGTTTCTCCGTCTCATAGGTGAAGTTGGCGGCGTTCTTGCCAAAGAGCTTGCGGATGGTGGAAAAACCGGCGATGCCATCCGCCTCAAGGCCAACGGCCTTCTGATAGCGGGTGACGGCCTCGGCGGTCTGCTTGCCGTAGCTGCTGTCAATGGGGGCCTTGTAGTAGCCTTTGATCTTCAGCGCCTGCTGCAGCGCCTTGACATGGCTGTTGGCGTTGCCGGGGCGGGAGGTGTTGGGCACCTTGATGTCAGAGATCCTGCTGATCCCCGCCATGCGGGGGTCGGTCTTGGCGGTGGTCTCAGAGAGCTTGCCAAAAAGGCTCTGGATGGTTTTGCTGTCTGCCCGGCCGGTGACGCTCAGCTTGCTGGCCCGCTGATAGGCCTTGACCGCCGCCTCCGTAGCGGGGCCGAACTTGCCGTCCACATTGCCATTCAGGTATTTTTTGATCTGAAGCGCCCGCTGGAGTTTCTCCACATCCTCGCCGGAAGCGCCATGGCGTGTTTCCCTGGGGGCCGCGCCAAGGCCTGAGATATATTTCACCTTGGCGTATTTGCTCACATAAGCCGGCTCCTCCAGTTTTTTCCTGGCTGAACTGGAGACATCCACGAACTTCTTCATCACGAAGCCCGTAAATTTTTTATAGCTGACCTTGTAGAAGTCCCCGGAGGTGCCGCTGATGGTGACTTTTTCCCCCTTGTTGAGGGTGTCGTAATACATGCAGGAAGTATTGGCCCGGCTGCGCAGGAATACTTTGTCCGCGTTGAGCGTGCCCGTATAGGTGGCGGCCCTGGACGCTACAGGCATAAGCGCGGTAAAGAGGAGTATCGCCAGCAGGGCCGACACCCTGTGTCTTGCAGAATTTCTTGACATTTTATGGCCTCCTTGGCTATGATCGAACAGAG
>JAAYJP010000162.1 GCA_012522875.1 Clostridiales bacterium
AAAACCGCCGCGGCATCTTGCTCCGCGGCGGCTGGGTCTGGCTGGCTGTGCATGGGGGCCTAAACCGGCCGGATCAGGATCAGGGGCGTCAGCTCATCCCCCTGGCCGGAGGGATTGTCCCTGAGGGCGTCCTGCACCTCGGCATCGGTCAGCGGGAAGGCGTTGCACTTGCCCAGCTGGTCCCGCTGAAGGTCATTGGCGTCCATGAGCACCACGGGGATGCCTGTCTTTCCGCAGAGTTCCTCGCAGAGCTTGTCCGGATTTGGCGGGTTCAAAAGCGCCAGGTCATGATAGATGGGGAAGCTGGAGCGGGTGTAGAAGCCATCGATGCCGCCTACGCCCTGGCCGCAGACCCTGTAAAACACACCTTTGACACCAAAGGGCTTGGTCACCGCGGACAGAAAGGCCGCCAGGAGCATCCGGGGCAGGCCCACCTGGTCGATAACCAGCTGGAGCTTGTAGGGCTCATGCATTCCCACCCCGGTGTGGTTGATGCCCGCAAAACGCCACAGGGCTTTGGCCCAGAAGCCCGGCTTCACCTCATCCCGCCGGCGCACGGAACCTACGCACATGGCCATCACCTTGGCGCCAAAGCTCAGCACATCGCCGGGCTGGTACAGCGGCCTGACATAGCGTTCCACCAGGGCCGCCTGATCCTCGCCCACCTGAACAAAATGGGTTTGGATGGCATAGCGTTCATAGGCGCGGCCAGTCTGGGCCTCGATCCGGCCCCGGTCAAAATAGACGATGCCGTCCCTCTCCCGCCGCTGTTCTTCCAGGTTCCTGGAGGGAATGATCCCCATGCCGCCACCTCCCTGATCTTTGCTGCCATTCTAAATCCAAGGGAGGCGGCTGTCAAACCGCCTCCCCCAAAAAACGCGCCATGCTTCAGCGCCTCCTGACCTCCAGGCGGTACACCAGCGCACCCATGCCAAGAAGCACGCCCGCCATGGCCAGATACAGCAGCCAGTTGGCGACCTCTTCCCACTTGTCCAGGGCAAACTCAATCCCGATGAGCAGTGCCACACCTACCAGGAAAGGCAGGCCCCAGCGCATGGCGAGGGCAGGCAGCCTGCCGCCCCGGCGCCTGGCCCCAGCCAGGGCGGATACCACCAGAAAGCCTAGAACCAGCACAGCATACAGCTGGTGCACCCGTACAAACCCCCATTTCAGGCTCTCAGCCCTGAGGCTTTCAGCCAGGATCTGGCCCAGCAGCAAAAGCGCCAGGGTCAGCCTGAACACCCTGCCGGCAGGTGTTCTGCGCGCCCTGAGGGCATACAGCAAAGCCACCCCGGCCAGGAGAGCCTCCAGCATAAAGACGGCATAATACCACTCGCCCCACTCGTTTTCCACCGCCAGGGGAAAGAACTCATAGGCGGCGGATTCCACATAGGCCCCCTGCCCGAAGCTGACCGTGTATTCCGCCAGCCGCGCCAGGAGCACCATCACCGCGCCCGGGGCGGCCAGGGCGTCAAGCAGGGCAAATCTTTTTGTTTTGAACGCCTTTTCCACAAGCCACACACCCAAAACGGCACCCGTTACCGCGCCGCCAAAGGCCAGTCCGTCATCAGGGAGCGCGAACAGGGCGCCCCAGCCATACATGGGCAGCAGAAAACCGGCGCGGGCCAAAAAAAAGAAAACGCGCGCACCAGCCAGCCCCAGGAGAAAGGCCAGGGCGGGCGCCGTGAGGGCCACCACCGGGGAATGCCCGCGCCTGCTAAGCGCCGCGGCATACACCATGCAGCAGGCGGCCGATATCATCAGCAGGGCTGGCAGGTATAGATGCTCAGCCGGCAAAGCCCTACTCCCCCTCCCCCGGCCAGGCGCTGGCAAAATAAATGATATCCGAGATCTGGCGCATGGTTTCCTCGTTGATGCGGTTTACGTAATCCCCCCGGAACATCATCATGGTGGAGTTGCCGCCGTCCAGGTTGTAGGCGTTTTCAACGCCCAGGCGGTGCATCATCTCCGCGAACTGCTCCAGGGTCCAGCCGGAATTGCCCCACTTGGGGCCGGTACAGGCCAGGGCGATATAGCTCAGCTCTCCCTTTTTGACCTGGGCCAGGCCCATGCGCTGCCGGCCCAGGAGGGCGGCGTCGTCATTGTCCAGAAAGCCGGTCATCTTCTCCTGTCCCACCACCAGCGCGGGGCCGAAATTGAAGGAGTTGATGATGCTTAGCTCCCGAAATGGCGCGATATCCTCCGGCGTGGCGCTCAGGACAATGTGGAAATCCCCCATGGCGTCAATCAGGAGCACATCCCTGGCACCGCGGGCCAGGTCCCGGTACTGGACACCCTGGCGGATGAGGTAGCCGTCATTGCGATAGGAGAAATAGTCCCCGTTGATGGCAAACACCGCCTGCATGCGCCGCGCCAGGGTTTTGCCGGCCACCACCCGGGTGCCGTCAAAGCCATCGGCGGATGTGGTGCGCAGCTGGGAAGGGTGCTTGATGCTGATGCGCGCCAGCCAATAGTTGGTATTGAACTCCCGTCCCGTTTCAATGGTGACTTGGATGGACGGGTCCTGATACGCCAAATCGCTCAGGTATCCCCCGGGCCAGGGGGCAAAGCCCGGGGAGTCATCAAACGGCAGCGGGGCCACCTCCGCGCGGGCGGATAAAAAAGGCAGGAAAAAAAGCGCCATCAAGAGAAAAAATCCGCAGGCGCGTTTGCATAAGGGCATCCTCACATCCTCCTGTTTCCTTGGCATGATTGTAGGCTAAAAAGGCTGGGTATGTCAATTGACACAGCCTGGTTAATCCAGCTAAAATGGAAAAAACCGAGAAGAGGAAGCGCGCTATGACCCAGTTTAAAAGGTTTATGCTGATGGGTTTCTTTCTGGCCATGCTGTCTGCCGCCATGCCCTTT
>JAAYJP010000163.1 GCA_012522875.1 Clostridiales bacterium
GATCGCTTTGTTCAACGTCCACGAAGACGCCCTTCTCGATATATGAATACAAGGTGTGTGGCAGATATCCGTTCGGTAAGGATTCCCCTCCTCAAATAGTATCATGATGATGACGTCCGGTGAGGATTTCTGCACCAGAACTTATTCTTCCACATGCCGCGCAAACTTGTGATCGTTTCCCGGTTTCAAATTCCGGCCTTTTGCGCTGCCACAGGTGAGGTAATCTGACTGGGCCGGATCCGCTGAATAGCTGGCATATGTCCTCCACAGATAGTCGACTTGCCCAACTCTTCCTCGCCGCAGCTCACGGCATATGGTTGTGGGACCCGTTCCGATTGCTCTTGCCATGTCTGTGTAACTCAGGTTTTTCTACCGTGGCAACAGGCGGTTTGCGGTGACCAACCCCTCCAGTTTCTGTCTGTCCACATACCGAAGATGCTCCCCTTTTTCCCGTTTCCTGCTGCAATCATTCTGGTGCATATCCTCCCTTCTTGATGTGTTTGTGTTGATTCCATCATACAGGGTTTCATAAGCTTTCTGGTTTCACTTCATTCTACAAATCGCCGACACTATCCATACCCATCCGCCGCTTGTCAATGAGGGGGTGCCATGCTATAATACTCCGGTATTACGCACGCGGGGGGACTGTCCGCTTGTGCCCGAAAGGGCGGCCGGCCAGGATGAACCCTGCGGAGGAACAACAAGGAGGTAGACCCAAATGGCAGTAATCTCCATGAAGAGCTTGCTGGAAGCAGGTGTGCACTTCGGCCATCAGACACGCCGCTGGAACCCCAAGATGGCGCCCTACATTTTTACCGAGCGCAACGGCATCTACATCATCGACCTGCAGAAAACCGTCCGCAAAATCGAAGAAGCCTACATGTTTGTCAGGAACCTGTCCATGGAGGGCAAGAGCCTGCTGTTTGTGGGCACCAAGAAACAGGCCCAGGAGTCCATTGAGCAGGAGGCCAAGCGCTGCAACATGTTCTATGTGAACAAGCGCTGGTTGGGCGGCATGCTGACCAACTACCGCACCATCAGGACGCGCGTTGACCGCCTCAACGAGATCGATAAATTGCAGGAGTCCGGCCAGCTGGATGTGCTGCCCAAAAAAGAAGTGTTCAAAATCATGCACGAACGCGAGAAACTGGACAACAACCTGGGTGGCATCCGCACCATGAAAGGCCTGCCAGGCGCGATTTTCGTGGTGGACCCCCATAAGGAGGCCATCGCCATCGCCGAGGCGCGTACGCTGAAAATCCCCGTGATTGCCATCGTGGACACCAACTGCGATCCGGATCTGGTGGACTATGTGATTCCGGGTAACGATGATGCCATCCGCGCGGTCAAACTCATCTCAGGTAAAATGGCCGACGCGGTGCTGGAAGGCAAACAGGGCGTGCAGGATGAATCGGCCGAAGATGCCGGCAATGAAGAAGAAACGGAAGATTCAGTCCAGGCTTGACCGGGCTTTATGAATAAGGAGTTTAGAACAATGGAAATCACCTCTGTAATGGTAAAAGAACTGCGGGAGCGCACCCAGGCAGGCATGATGGACTGCAAGAAAGCGCTGATAGAGGCCGGCGGCAACATGGAAAAGGCCATTGAGTACCTTCGGGAAAAGGGCCTGGCAGCCAATGCCAAGAAAGCCGGCCGCATTGCTGCTGAGGGCCTGGTGGACAGCTATATCCACATGGGCGGCAAAATTGGCGTGCTGGTTGAAGTCAACTGTGAGACTGACTTTGTGGCCAAGACCGACACATTCAAGGATCTTTGCCATGATTTGGCGCTGCAGATCGCTGCCAGCAATCCCCTGTTCGTGTCCAAGGAGGATGTGCCCCAGGAAAACCTGGACAAGGAGCGTGAAATCCTCCGTGCCCAGGCGCTCAACGAGGGCAAGCCCGAAAAAATCGTGGACCGGATGGTGGAAGGCCGGATCGAAAAGTATTACAAGGAAGTGTGCCTGCTGGAGCAGCCCTTCGTGAAGAACCCGGACATCACCGTGCAGGCCTTGGTGAACGAGACGGCGCTTGCCAGCGGGGAAAGGATTTCCGTACGCCGCTTCACCCGCTATGAGCGTGGCGAGGGCATCGAAAAAAAGGCCAGCGACCTGGCCGGTGAAATTGAAGCCATGACCCAACAGGCCTGAGCCAGGCGCTGGTCATAGCAGGAAAACGGATATGGCGGCGCTCAGCGCCGCCATATCTGAGTATTGGGAGGGATATATGGCCTACCACCGGATCATGTTGAAACTCTCCGGCGAGGCGCTGGGAGTAAACGGCTGGCTGTTTGACCATGAGAAAATCATGGCGGTGGCCAAGGTCATCAAATGCGTGGCTGATGGCGGCACCCAGGTGGGCATCGTGATCGGCGGGGGAAACCTGTGGCGCGGCCGTTCCGGCGCTTCCCAGGGCATGGACGCAGTCCGGGCGGACCAGATGGGCATGCTGGGGACGGTGATGAACTGCATCGTCATGCAGGACGCGCTCATCCGGGTGGGCCAGCCTGCGGAAGTTTTTTCCGCGCTGCCCGTTCACAGCGTCTGCCAGGGCTATCGTCGGGATGCGGCGGATGAGGCACTTTGCGAAAAGGGGGTGGCCCTTTTTTCCGGGGGCTTGGGCAATCCTTTCTTCACCACAGACACGGCTGTTGTGCTCAGGGCGGTTGAGCTCAGGGCAGATGCCCTGCTGCTGGCCAAAAATGTGGATGGTGTTTACACCGCCGATCCCAACCAGCATAAGGATGCAAAATTGATCGCTGAAATCAGCTATAAAGAAGCCATTTCGCTGGGACTTCAGGTGATGGATCTGGCTGCGTTCAAGCTCTGCGCCGATCATGCGCTGCCCCAGGTCAGGGTGTTTGGGCTGGACCATCCAGAAAATATCAAGCGCGTGCTGTCCGGGGAGCCCCTGGGCACCGTGCTTCACCCATAAGCGATCAGGCTGATGAAACGGCTCCGTCGGCTCATCTGGTTTATCGCCGGAAGGCTCACCCTCATCACCGCGGTGCTGGGGCTGGCCACCATCGCGTTTTATTTTGCCATGAATGCGGCGAATATCTTTGTCATTCTCAAAGATGGCATGGCCCAACGCGCCATGACGGTGATGATGGACACGGACCGGGGGGAGCTGAACAAGTATTTTGCCGCCAACTACCTGGCCCGGGACCCGGTGCTGGCTGCCAGTGGCAATGGCACCAACCCCTATGACCGCTACCGGATCACCGGTATAGACCACCGCCTGCGGATGGAGTGGATGTGGGCCTGGCCCTGGGAGGATATGGCGCGTGCCACCATCACCGAGGAGATTCCCGGCATTGACGGCCGTATCCTGTCCTCCTGGCGGGCCGTGACACCCCAGGAGCAGTTGAGCCCGCCCGCATGGCAGTCCGGGCGGTATGATGTGGTGCTCATCCGGGAGAGCGGGCAGTGGCACATCCGCAGCATGACTTTTTTGGGGGATTACCCTTAATTTGATAAGCGAAAAAACACCTGTCCTGGTACTTGCCCCCATGGCCGGCATCACCGATTGGCCTTTCCGTGTGCTGTGCAAACAACAGGGGGCAGACGAACTGGTCACTGAAATGATCAGCGCTATGGGGCTTATCCAGGCGCCCAGAAGCAGCCGGGCTTACCGCCAATTGCTGCAGACAAAGCCTGTGGAAACCCCGATATACGCGCAAATCTTTGGCCATGACCCCGGGTTCCTGGCGCGGGCTGCCGGGCGGCTTTCGGACATGGGCATCTTTTCGGGCATTGATTTGAACGCGGGCTGCCCGGCTCCCAAGGTGGCCGGTTCCGGCAGCGGCTCCGCGCTGATGAAAGACATGACACTGTCCCGCCTGATTCTGGCGGGCTTGCGCAAGGCAACCCCCGGCCGCCTGTCGGTGAAGATGCGCCTGGGCTGGGATGAAGGCAGCCGGAACTACCTGGACTTCGCGCTGATGTGCCAGGACATGGGGGTGGATATGGTATGTGTGCACGCCCGCACCCGGGCACAGCAGTATTCCGGCAAGGCGGACTGGGGTGCTGTGGCAGAGGTGAAGCGGGCGCTTCACATCCCTGTGATTTTAAACGGTGATGTCCATACTCCCCAGGATGCCAGGCGCGCCCTGAACGAGACCGGGGCGGATGGGGTGGCGATAGGCCGGGGCGCCCTTGGAAATCCGTGGCTGTTTGGCCGCATCAAGCGGATGCTTGCCGGGCTCCCGGACA
>JAAYJP010000164.1 GCA_012522875.1 Clostridiales bacterium
CGCGGCCAGGGGTCAAAAGGACCGGGCCAAAATCAAGCCCCCACCGTGGCCTTGATCCTTCTCACCCCGGCAGAGGAACTCTCTTCCTTTTGGATCCTGAAGCCCTTAAGCTCCCCGGTGCTTGTGGCATGGGGGCCGCCACAGATTTCCCTGGAAAAGTCCCCCATGCTGTATACGCGCACCTTATCCCCGTAGCGTTCCTCAAACAGGCCGATGGCGCCCTGGGCTTTGGCTTCATCCACCGTCATCTCTATGTAGGAGATGGGCATGTCCGCCTTGATCGCCTCGTTCACCAGGCGCTCCACTTCCATAATCTCCTCCGGCGTCATCCTGCGCCCGAAGGTGAAGTCAAAGCGCAGGCGCTCGGCGGTGATGTTGGAGCCCTTCTGGGCCACCTCCGGGCCCAGAACCCGCCTGAGCGCGGCCTGGAGGAGGTGTGTGGCGGTGTGAAGCCGGGCGGTCTGCTCCCCGCTGTCGGCAAGCCCGCCCTTGAAACGCTGTTCGGCCCCTGCCTGGCTGGTCTTCTGATGCTGGCGGAAACGCTCCTCAAAGCCCTGCTCGTCCACCTTCAGCCCCCGCTCCCGCGCCATTTCCATGGTGATCTCCACCGGGAAGCCATAGGTGTCATACAGTTTGAAGGCATCCCGGCCTGAAATGGTCTTGAAGCCTTTGAGGCGGGCGTCCATCTTGTCTTTGAAGGCCTTGATGGTGTCGACCGCCTGGAAAACCTCCGAAATCTCACGAAACAGGGTCTGGGCCTCAGGCGTGGGCTTTAAGGCGGAACCAATATTGCGCATGGCATCCTCCGCCTGGGAAAGGCGCTTCAGGTCCGCGTCCCTGAAGAGGTTTTCCCTGAGCTCAGTCCGGAAAGCATCCATCTTCCCAATGGAGTCCTCCATCCGGGAGAGCATCTTCTCAAATTCCCTGACACCCTGGCGCAGCGTCCGTGCAAACCGCTTTTCCTCCAGCAGCAGCTGTTCCAGCACAAAGGAACGGTTGTCCCTGAGCTCCGGATACACGCTTTGGTATTGGCTGATGATCACCATGGCCACATCCGCCGTAAAACCTTCGGGCATCTCAAGGCTCATGCCGTGCCGGACCGCGCGCCTAATCAGCCTCCTGAGGACATAGCCCTGGTCCACATTGGAGGGCGTGACGCCCCGGGTATCCCCCAGGATGAAGGTAGCGGTGCGCAGATGGTCCGCGATGATGCGGAAAGCCCTGAGGTTTTCCTCATCAGCCCCCTCATAGGCCTTGCCGGAAAGCTCCTCAATTTTCGCGATGATATCGCTGAAGAGGTCGGTTTCATAGACGGTGGCCTTTTCCGCCAGCACGGAAACCGTGCGCTCAAGCCCCATGCCCGTGTCCACATTCTGATGCTTCAGCGGCACAAAGCTTCCGTCCGCCAGTTTTTCATACTGCATGAACACGTCATTCCAGATTTCCAGGTAACGCCCGCAGCCGCAGGCGGGGCTGCAGTTCGGCCCGCAGGGTTCCTGGTCCCTTACAATGAACATCTCCGTGTCCGGCCCGCAGGGGCCGGTCTGCCCGGCGGGGCCCCACCAGTTGTTTTCCTTGGGCAGGAAGAAGATCTGCTCCGGCCTGGCCCCGGCCTTCACCCACAGGTCAAAGCTTTCCTGGTCCCGGGGGGCGTTCTCATCCCCCTCAAAGACGGAAAAAGCCAGCTTATCCTTGTCCAGCGCCAGATACTGGGGGCTGGTGAGGAACTCCCAGCTCCAGGGGATCATCTCATTTTTGAAGTAATCCCCTAAGCTCCAGTTGCCCAGCATCTCAAAGAAGGTGAGGTGGCTCGTATCCCCCACATCGTCAATATCGCCGGTGCGCACGCATTTCTGGACATTGACCAGCCGCTTGCCGGCCGGATGGGGCTGGCCCATCAGGTAGGGCACCAGGGGATGCATCCCGGCGGTGGTAAAGAGCACCGTGGGATCATTCTCGGGAACCAGGGAGGCCGAAGGAATCACGGTGTGCCCCTTGTTGACAAAGAACTCTATGAACATGCTGCGCAGGTTGGCAGCGGAAATATCTTTCATGTTTCGCTCCGTAAAAGTCATATTTATACCCGGTCGATGAACTGCAGCAGCACCTTGAGCGCGCCCTCCATGTCCCGCATGTCGATGGTTTCAACCGCGGAATGCACATAGCGGCAGGGGATGGACAGGGTGCCTGTGGGCACACCGCCCCGGCTGGTCTGGATGGCGCCGCCGTCCGTTCCGCCATAGGCCAGCACCTCCCGCTGCACCTGGACGCCGGCGGCCAAAGCCGCTTCAAACAGCGCCTCCCTGACAGAGGGGCTTGCGATCATGGAGCGGTCCATGATCTTGACCGCCGGGCCCTGCCCCAGTTTCACGGCCGGGTATTTCACCTCCGGCGTGTCCCCCCAGGCGGTCACGTCCAGCGCCAGGCCAACATCCGGCTGGCTATTGAAGGCGGCTACCCCGGCTCCGCGCAGGCCCACTTCCTCCTGGGTGGAGAAAACGCCCACGATGGTGTTCTTCTGGTCCTCCGCGTACAGGAGCATCTCCACCAGCAGCGCGCAGGCGCAGCGGTCATCCATGGCGGGAGAGGCCACCCGGTGTTTGCCCAGGGGGATGAAATCCGGGGCGTACACGGCGATATCGCCGATCTGCACCATCTTCTCCGCCTCTTCCCGGCTCTCCGCCCCAATGTCGATGAAGAGGTGCTCAAGGCCCGGCTGGCTGTTGTCTTTGGGGTTGGGCTCCACCACGCACACGCCTGGGGTGCCGTCCCCAAACACCACTTTGCGCCGCCAGGCATAGGCGGGGCTGATGCCGCCCACATTTGACACACGCAGGAAGCCCTCTTTCTCGATGTTGGTCACCACCAGGCCGATATGGTCCATGTGGGCGGAGAACATAACCCGCCGGCCGTCCGGATCAGAGCCAAACTTCTCAACGATGAGGTTGCCCATGTGGTCCGTATGCATGCTGTCCACATGGCCCTCCAGAAGGCCCTTGACGGCCTCCGCCACCGCGTGTTCGCTGCCTGTGGGGCCGTAGGCGGCCAACAGGGTTTTCAGGGTATCCCGAAGCATAATCTCTCTCCTTCTCTTACAGGCTCTTCAAGAACGCGCGGGCCAGGTCAGCCTGGGCGCGGATGTCTGTCCATTTGGCCACATTGTTGGCGGAATGGATGTAGCGGCAGGGAACGCTCAGGACCACCGTGCGCATCCCCCGGCCGGTACGCTGGAAGGAGGCGGCGTCGTTACCTCCGGTAACCCCGCGCTTCACCTGGGCCGGGATGCCCTGCTCCCCGGCCAGCTTCAGCATGGCGGAAAACAGCGCCTTGTCAGCGATGGAGGCCCGGTCCATAAAGCTCACACACACGCCCTCCCCCGGGGTGCAGACGCGGAAGCGCTCCTCCACATCCCCCAGGTCATTGGCAGCGGTGGCCTCCAGCACCACGGCAATCTCCGCTTCCAGCGCGAAGGCGGCCGTCTGGGAGCCCCTTAAGCCCACCTCCTCCTGGGTGACAAAGGCGCAGATCAGGTCGCCTTCATACTCGTCCTCCAGAAGTTTCAGCAGGTTGAAGCAGCCTATCCGGTCATCCAGCGCTTTGGCTGCCACATAACCCTCGCCAAACTCCATATAGGGGGTGTCAAACACAGCGTAGGTGCCAAGGGGCACCAGCTTCTCCGCTTCCTTCTGGTCCTTGGCGCCGATGTCGATAAACAGCTTGGTGAACTTCATCACCTGGCCGCGATCCTCAGCCTTCTGCAGGTGAATGGGCGGCGCCCCGATGACGCCGGGCAGCGCGTCTTCCCCGATGGCCACCCATTTGGACACCGCTACCCGGGGATCGATCCCCCCGATGGGGCGGAAACGCAGCAGGCCATCCTCCGTGTACCCCGTGATGATGAAGCCGATCTCGTCCATATGGGCAGCCACCGCCACGGCAGGCTTGGCCCGGTCACGCCCGGGTTTTCTGCAGATGAGGTTGCCCATCCGGTCCACGGACACATCATCGCAGCGCTTCTCCGCTTCCCTGCGGATAAGGGCGCGCACCGGGTTTTCATAACCGGAGGGGCCAAAGGCGTTGGCCAGGGTTTTCAGTTCCATAGTTCCTCCTCCCAGGACGCCTGGGCCGCGGCCGCGAAATGCGCCACCAGGCGGGCGGCCTCCTCCAGCGCCTCAAGGTCCAGCACCTCAACAGCCGTGTGCATATTCTTCACCGGCACCCCAATCAGCACGCTGGGGACGCCGGAGCGGGAGGCGGACACCTCATCCGTGTCCGTGCCCGTGCCGCGGTTGGCCACCTCTTTTTGAAGGCCAACCTTGATTTTTTTGGCAATGCCCTCCAGCTTTCCGGTAAGGACGGGGTTGAGATAAGGCCCTACGGTCACAAGCGGCGCGTCCGGATTGCGGGTGGTTTCCCTGTCGCAGCCGGGCTGGTGGGCAAAGCCCACATCCAGCACCATGGCCATGTCAGGCTCCGTGTGGAAGGCGGAGGTCATGGCGCCGCGGCCGCCCACCTCTTCCTGGCTGGAGGCGATAAAATACAGGTCCGCCTGGGGCCTGAGGTCCTTGAGCATTTGCATCGCCCGGTACAGGATGGCGACACAGCAGCGGTCATCCAGGGTTTTTGACGCCACCCGTTCGTTTTTCAGCTCCGTAAAGCGGTGCTCCAACTGCATTTGGTCGCCCACCCGCACCAGTTCCTTCACCCTGGCGGCAGGCAGGCCCAGGTCCACATAAAGCTCTTCCAGCTTCTGAGCCTTGCCCCGCTCTGCCTCACTCAGGAGATGGGGCGCCTTGGCCCCCACGATGCCGGGGAGCGTCTCCCTGCCAAAGACCGTCAGGCGCATACCGGGCAGGATGCGGGGATCGATCCCCCCCACCTGCCCCAGGCGCAGGCTGCCGTCTTCCTCGATATTTGTGACCATCAGGCCAATCTCATCCAGATGGGCCACAAAGGCCAGCCTGGGCCCCTCCCCTCTGATGCGGCCCACCACGCTGTGCATGGCGTCCACCCTGACCTCATCACAGTATTCAGAGAAACGCCCGGCCACCCATTCCGCTACCGGCCTTTCATCTCCCGGCAGGCCGCGCTGTAGGGTCACCTCGCGTAAAAACGCCTTGAGCTCCATCCC
>JAAYJP010000015.1 GCA_012522875.1 Clostridiales bacterium
GGCGGATAAAGCGCAGTGAAAAGCAGCCGGGGAATCGCTTTCCCCGGCTGCCCATTTACCCCATGCTATTGAAAGACGCTTTTGACCTTTTCCAGGAAGCTCTTTTGCTCCTCATATTCCTTGCCGGTCGCGGCTTTCTCAAACTCCTTAAGCAGTTCCTTCTGGCGGTTGTTCATACGCTTTGGGATTTCCACCCTGACCCTCACCACCAGGTCTCCCTTCCCGGAGCCATGCAGCTGCTTGATGCCCTCGCCCTTGATGCGGAACTTCGCCCCATCCTGGGTGCCTTCCGGCATCTTATAGCTGGTTTTACCACCAAGGGTGGGGATTTCTATCGTGGCGCCCAGGGCCGCCTGGGTGAAGGTAATGGGCATGTCCAGATACAAAGTGGTGCCATCCCGGGCGAAAAGCCTGTGGGGGGTCACGGAAATTACGACTTGCAGATCGCCCCGGGGACCTCCGGCAGTGCCAGGTTCCCCCTGCCCATTCATCACGATGACCTGTCCGTTGTCAATGCCAGCGGGCACATTAATGGTAGCGGTGCGCTTCTTCCGCTGGCGCCCGGTACCGGAACAGGTCTGGCAAGGGTCACTCACCGTCTGCCCTGTCCCTTGGCAGGTGGGGCAGGTGCGTACGGTCACCATGAAGCCCCCGCCGGACCGTACCTGGCCCGTCCCTTTGCAGGTGGCGCAGGTGACCGGCTGGGTACCGGGCTTGGCCCGGCTGCCGTGGCAGGTTTCGCACTCCTCATTGCGCATGAAGTCAAAAGACTTCTTGGCGCCAAAGGCCGCCTCCTCAAAGGTGACGCGCATGTTAAAGCGCAGGTCGTTGCCTGGCCTGGGCCCTGAGCGCTGGGCTTGTCCTCCCATGCCGCCGCCAAAGAGCTGGTCAAAAATCGACTCAAACCCACCAAAGCCCGACGCGTCAAAGCCCGCCCCGCCAAAGCCGCCCATAGGGGGGCCGTCCATGCCGAACTGGTCATAGCGGGCACGCTTCTCAGGGTCTGAGAGGATTTCGTTGGCCTCGTTGAGCTCCCTGAAGCGCACTTCACAGGCTGAATCATTGGGGTGCAGGTCGGGATGGCACGCCTTGGCCGCCTTCCGGTAGGCCTTCTTGATATCTTCTGTGCTCGCCTTCCTGTCGACGCCCAGCACCTCATAATAGTCTCTTTTTGTTGCCATAGCTCCTCAACTGTTCCCACATGGAATCCTTCGCTCAGCGTTTTCCCGGGGGCTTTCTTTCCGGAAAGCCCCCGGAGGGATTCCATTCATCCGATAAACTTACCGCACTTCCCCATCAGCGTCCACCGACCCATCCGGGTTCTGGCCCGGGCCGTCCTGCGGCTCCTGGTCGGGCTGGCCGCCCTGCTGGGCGTTTTGGGATTGGTAGATTTTGCCAAAGATATCGTAGACTTTCTGCGTGGTCTCATCCATCACCCGGCGAATTTCTTCAACATTGCCGCCTTCGCGGACCTTCTTGAAGTTCTCGATTTCGCGCTGAACCGTGGCGCGGTCCTCCTCAGAGAGTTTGTCGCCATTGTCCTTGAGTTGCTTTTCCATCTCATACTGGAAGGAATCAGCGCGGTTGAGGGTTTCAACTTCTTCCTTTCGGCGCTTGTCCTCCTCCGCGAACTGCTCAGCTTCCTTCACGCGCTGGTTAATCTCGTCCTCCGTCAGATTGCTGGAGGCCGTAATGGTGACATTCTGGCTGTTGCCTGTGCCCAGATCCTTGGCGCTCACACTCACGATGCCGTTTTTGTCGATGGTGAACTTCACCTCGATCTGGGGCACGCCGCGGGGCGCCGCAGGGATACCGGTCAACTGGAACCTGCCCAGGGTCTTGTTGTCATAAGCCATGGGCCGCTCTCCCTGAAGCACATGAATTTCAACTGTGGTCTGCCCGTCTGCGGCAGTGGAGAACACCTGTGCTTTTTCCGTGGGAATAGTGGTGTTGCGCTCAATAAGGCGCGTGAAGATATGCCCTTCGGTCTCAATACCCAGACTGAGGGGGGTCACATCCAGAAGCAGCACATCCTTTACATCACCGCCAAGCACACCCGCCTGAATCGCGGCGCCGATGGCCACGCACTCATCCGGATTGATGCCCTTGAATGGCTCCTTGCCGGTGACATTCTTGACTGCTTCCTGAACGGCAGGTACGCGTGTAGAACCTCCCACCAGGATAACCTTGTCAATATCCTGCGCGGTGAGGCCCGCATCCTTAAGCGCTGTCTGCATGGGGGCGATGGTACGCTCCACCAGGTCATGGGTCAGTTCATTGAACTTGGCCCGGGTCAGGGTGATATCCAGGTGCTTGGGTCCGTTGGCATCTGCAGTGATGAAAGGCAAATTGATGTTTGCCGACATGACACCGGAGAGGTCCACCTTCGCCTTTTCAGCAGCCTCCTTCAGACGCTGCCAGGCCATGCGGTCTTTCTTCAGGTCAATGCCGTTTTCCTTTTTAAAAATCTCGGCCACATAATCCACGACGCGGTCGTCAAAGTCATCACCGCCCAGCTTGGTGTTTCCGCCAGTGGCCAGCACCTCAAATACGCCATCGCCAATCTCAAGCAGGCTCACATCAAATGTGCCGCCGCCCAAGTCATAAACCAAAATTTTGTGGGGCTCTTCCTTATCCAGGCCATAGGCCAGGGAAGCCGCTGTGGGCTCATTGATAATACGCAGCACTTCCAGGCCAGCGATGCGCCCCGCATCCTTTGTGGCCTGGCGTTGTGCATCCGAGAAGTAAGCGGGCACAGTGATGACAGCCTGGGTGACGGTTTCGCCCAGATAGCTTTCCGCGTCCTGCTTAAGCTTCTGAAGCACCATTGCGCTGATTTCCTGGGGGGTATACTCCTTGCCGTCAACGCTCCACTTGTAGTTGGAGCCCATCTGCCGCTTGATGGACGAGATGGTACGGTCCGGATTGGTGATTGCCTGGCGTTTGGCGATCTGGCCAACCAGGCGCTCGCCTTCCTTGGTAAAAGCGACCACGGACGGGGTTGTGCGCGCGCCTTCAGAGTTGGGAATAACCACCGGTTCGCCGCCTTCCATCACGGCCACAACGGAGTTCGTGGTGCCCAGGTCAATTCCGATAATTTTTGCCATTGTGTAGTTCCTCCATACGCTTATGCGTTCGTTTTCATTCAATATATGTTAAAGGTCAGGGACGACCCGGACCATCGCGTGCCTCAGCACATTCTCGCCCATTTGGTAACCCTTGATGACCACTTCGCATACGGTGCCGGGAGTTCCTTCCTCAGGGCTGCCCTGGGCCACGGCGTCCTCCAGTTTCGGGTCAAAAGGCTCCCCTTTCCGGTCGATCGGTGTGACGCCGCGGGCCTTCAGAGCGTCCAGCAGTTGTTTTTGCACCAGCGTGACCCCCTGATACAGCGGGTCCTCCTGATCTTGCTCCACTTGAAGGGCGCGCTCCAGGTTGTCCACCACCGGCAGGATGGTCTTGATGAAGGCACGGGCACCGTCCTCATAGCTCTCCGCGGCCACCTGACGGTTTCGCTTGCGGAAATTATCGTAATCCGCCTGCACGCGCTGCGCCAGCGCAAGGTACTCCTCCTGCATGGCGCGGGCTTCTTCCAGTTCCTGGAGTGAATCTGCCATATCCTGAGGCTGGTCAGGTTTGCTGGTGTTTGCTGGCGCCGGCTGGGCGCCTTCCTGGGATTCGGGCATCTGTTCGGGCCCTGCTTTCTTCTTGCGGTCCATGGTCTCCTCCATCAGTTACTCCGCCTGCTCCCCGCCGGTTAGAACGAGGCTTAACGCATCGCCCACCAGGCGCAGGGTGTTTAGCACGCGGGCATAGGGCATTCGTGTAGGGCCAATGATGCCAATGGTGCCCCTGTTTCCCTGGCCAACGGTATATTCCGCCAGCACCACACTGCAATTCTCCATTTCCGGTATACCGGTTTCAGGGCCGATATGAACTGCCAAATCGGTGCCATCCCTCGTGGCCGCGGTTTTGATAATCTGCATCAACCGCTCCCTGTTCTCCAGCACCGAGAGAACCGGACGGGCTTTCTCCGCTTCATGGTACTCCGGAAAATTGAGGATATTGTGGGTGCCAGACACAGTGATGGTGTCGGTGGCGTTTTCACGGGCCATCCGGTCTGAAAGTTCCTCGATGCCCTGGAGCACCTGCGGATCCGCAGGTGCACTGGCCGCGAACTCGCGGAGCTTTCTGCGCACTTCCTTAAGCGTCTTGCCGGCAAAGCGGTCCGTCAGCATCCGGCTGATGGCGTACAGGGCGTCCGTATCCAGCGAGTCCGCAACATGCACCATGGTGTCCCGAATGATACCGCCATCGGTGACAATCACCAAAAGTGCCATAGCACGGCTGACGGGCACCAGGTGAAGGGTGGCGATGCACAAATCCGCCTGTCCCGGCATCATCACCAGGGAAACGTAATGCGTGAAGTCGGACAAGACCTGAGCGGTGCTTGCCACCACATCATCCAGATGGCTGACGCGCTGGAGGAAGTACTCCCTGGCCGCCTTATCCTCCTTAATAGGGTTAAGGCCGGACGCCATGAGCATATCCACATACAGCCTGTAGGCCTTGGCGCTTGGCACACGGCCGGCCGACACATGGGGCTGCATCATGTATCCCAGTTCTTCCAGGTCGCTCATCTCATTGCGGATGGTGGCACTGGAGATCTCCTGCAGATACTTGCGGGAGATGGTGCGGGAACCCACAGGCATCGCAGTCATGATGTAATCTTCCACAACCGCCTGCAATATGCGCCGCTTACGCTCGTTCATGGGTCCTCCTCTCTCCCGCTCTCCGGGCTGTTAGCACTCTCGCCCTCCGAGTGCTAATCTGTGGATAATGTATCATGCTTCCTCCCCTCTTGTCAAGGGATTCCCGCGTGTTGTTTCAGCATTGGAATCGCTTGCGGGGCCGGGAGCATGGCAGAACCATAATACCCGCTTTGGGCGGGTAGAATAACAATAATCAAATTTCTGAAGGAGGCCCCTGAATGCAGCACACCATGATGCTCAACACCGGAGCGCCAATGCCCCTGGTTGGCTTTGGCACCTATCTGATTAAAGAGCCTGAGGTCTGCAGAAGCTCCGTCCTGACCGCGCTAAAGGCCGGCTACCGCTTGATTGACACCGCCCAGTTCTATGGCAACGAGGAGGCGGTAGGCCAGGCCATCAGGGAAAGCGGTGTCCCCCGGGAAAAGCTGTTCATCACCACCAAACTCTGGCACACCGATGCAGGGGATAATAAAACCCGCCCCGCGTTTGAAGCCTCCCTCAAGCGCCTGGGGCTTGATTATGTGGACCTCTATCTGATTCATCATCCCTTTGGCGATGTGTACGGCGCCTGGCGCGTTATGGAGCACCTCTATCACGAGGGCCGTGCCCGCGCCATTGGCCTTTCAAACTTCTATCCCGACCGCCTTATGGACCTGATACTGCATTTTGATGTGGTTCCTGCCGTGGACCAGCTGGAAACCCACATTTATCACCAGCGCCTTGATGCCCGGGAGCTGATGGCCAGGCATAAGGTTCAACTGATGGCCTGGGGCCCCTTTTCCCAGGGAAAAACCGATCTGCTGAATAACACCACGCTTGGGAAGATCGCCTCCCGGCACGGCAAGACCCCTGCCCAGGTGGCGCTGCGTTTCCTGGTTCAGCAGGGAATAACGGTCATCCCCAAATCCGACAATGAACACCGCATCCGGGAGAACATCGACCTGTTTGACTTCGCCCTTTCAGATGACGATTTGGCAGCCCTTCAGGCCCTTGACACCAAAAAATCCGCCGGGCTCACCCATGATGACCCGGCGAATGTCAGCAGAATCGTGGCGCTTTAGCGTCTATCTGCCTTTTGGGTTCTCTACACAAATCTCCTTTAGCCCCTCATTACCAAAATACCTCTGCGCCGCGCGCTCCACTAGCGCAAGCCGGCGCTTGTTCACGGGTTCAAAAAGAGTGGCGGTGAGCTTCCTGGCGTTAATGTTCCAGCGGCCAGCCACATCACCCGAGACAAGCAGGGCGGGGTGGATAATGCCGGTCTTGGTGAAAATACCGCGCAGGTGGCGCGCCGGCAGGAAGGAGTTGGCCTTTTTCTGAAAGCCCAGCAGCAACTGGTCAAAGCCAGCCAGGAAGAGGATGTCAGGGATGTCCGGGAGCACGCTTTCCTCCCCTTCTTCGGGCAGGTCATAGCGGACCATACCGTCCACCATTTTCTGCCTCAGCGGAAGCTGGTCCATGATCCGCTTCATTTGTGCCTGGGGCTTTTGGAAGTAGTAGCTGGCGTCCCTTAGCGACGCGGGCCCGAAATGCGTGAAATAGCGCATGGCCAACACAAAGGCCGCCTTCTCACGCTCCATGCTCTCAAAGGGAGGACAAAGCCGGTATCGGCCGGGGTCCATTGCCTCCTGGCATATGTGGCCTCGTACCGCCAGGAGGCGGATCAGGCCTCCCCAGGCGTTGAAAACGCTCAGGCCTTCTTCTCTGGTCATCCCGGACAGGGCACACAGGTCCTTAAGCTCCCTGCGCGTTTTGGGGCCGCCTTTCAGTGATTCCAGGATGATATGGGCGAAGGTGCTCTTCCTTAAGCCGCTTGCATGAGGATCATCCCGGAAGCTGTCCAGATCCCTATGGCTGGGATCTGTTTCCGGGTGAACATACAGCGGCAAATCAGCCTCCGGAAATGTGTGCAGCGTGCCCCGCACACCATAGGAACGCACCAACCCTCTCCCCCAGCCTGAAAGCCCGTCTGGTTCACAGCGGGCTTTCAGGGCGTAGTAGGGAGCGAAGGCAAACTGGGCCTGCAGGCCATTAAGCCTGGCGCACACATCAAGCGGTTTGGCCGGGTTTGTCAGCCGCTGGCGATAAAGCGCAGTTCGCTTCCAATGATGAATGGAAAGGGTTTCAGGCATAACCGTGTCTTTCGATTACCGCGCCGCTTCCAGGATGCGCAGGATTACTTTGATGTTGCGCCGGGTTTCCTCAAGGCTGACAGCAGCCGGCCGGTTATTCAGGATAGCGTCGGCAAAGCCCTCCGCCTCCCTGACATAGCGCTTGCAGGGCGCGACCCGGATCTCTGTGGCCTTCCCGTCCTTCACCAACAGGATCGGCGTTGTGGTGTCGTCGAAGGTATCTTGTATCAAGAGCGTCCCGCCTGTCCCGTTGATTTCCGTGAACATGCAGGAATGGCTGTCAAGGCCTGAGTTGACGGTCGCGATGACCCCGTTGCGGTAGCGCAGCACTGCGCTGAGTGAGTCGTCCACTTCCTGGCGCTCTGCCTTCAGAGCGCAAACATCCGTTGGTTCTTCCACCATCAGCATGCCGATGAAATTCACCGGATAACAGCCCACATCCCAGAGGCTCCCGCCGCCAAGGCTTGCATTAAGCCGGATGTCAGACAGGTCCTCCAGCAGAAAGCGGAAGGTGGCGTTGATATGCCGTATCTCCCCGATAACGCCTTCTGCAAGCAGCTCCTTTACCTTCTGGGTGCGCGTGGTGAAGCGGTACATAAAGGCCTCCATCAGAAGCACCTTGTTCTCCCTGGCGGCGGCCGTCATCGCATCCACATCATCAAGGCTAAGCGCCAGGGGCTTTTCACAGAGAATGTGTTTCCCGGCGTTAGCAGCCTTGATGGCCCACTCCTTATGCATGGAATTGGGCAGTGGGATATACACTGCGTGCACTTTGGGGTCATCCAGCAGCGCTTGGTAACTGTCATACGCCTTTTCAAAGGGATAGGCGCCCATGGCCTCCCTGCGGCGCGCGGTGTTCGTTGAAGCGACCGCGTACAGGTTGGCATTCCGTGCCTCCAGAATACCTGGAATCACCTTATCCCTGGCAATACGTGCATACCCCAGAATGCCGAAATTGATCCGCTTCTCCATACGCTTATCTCCTTCGCTTTTTATACAATATACACCATTTTCCCTGAAAAGGCACGCGCAGGGGCTGGATATATGCTAAAATGGCTGCAAAGTTTGATATTGAACCGGAAAGGAATGTGCTATGCTTACCATCAGCCATCTGACCAAAGCCTTTGGGGAGAAGAAAGCGGTGGACGACCTGTCCATCCATATCAAGCCTGGCGAGATATATGGCTTCATCGGCCACAATGGCGCCGGAAAAACGACTACCATCAAAGCCTGCTGCGGCATCCTGCAGTTTGAGGCCGGGGAAATCAGTGTGGGCGGCCACAGTATCAAAACGGACCCCCTGGCATGCAAACGCCAATTGGCTTATATTCCGGACAACCCGGATCTGTACGAATTTATGACGGGAATCAGGTATCTCAACTTCATCGCTGATATCTTTCAAATCCCGGCAGAATCTCGCCTGGAACGGATCCGCAGCTTTGCCGGTCTGTTTGAACTGACAGATGATCTGGCCCAAATGGTTTCCGCCTACTCCCACGGCATGAAACAGAAGCTGGCCATTATATCTGCGCTGATTCACGAACCCTGGCTGCTGATTATGGATGAACCCTTTACCGGCCTTGACCCCAAAGCTTCTTTTGTTCTTAAACGAATCATGCGCGATATCTGCAACGGGGGGGGCGCGGTATTTTTCTCCACCCATGTACTGGAGGTGGCGGAAAAGTTGTGCGACAAAGTGGCCATCATCCGCAGGGGCAAACTGGTGAAGTCCGGCACTATGGAATCAGTGAGAGGGGATGAATCCCTTGAAGAGGTTTTCCTGGAATTGGAGGAAGATCATGCTTAGGGCATTGATAAAAACCCGCCTTCAGATGGCCTGGCAGGCCGCTTTTACCATCGGCGGCCGGCGCAAGAACCGTCGGCTGATACAGGCAATCATCATTGTTCTGATGGGTTTCGCCATCCTTTCATTTGCGGGTGTGTTTGGGATGTTTTTCGCCTCCCTGGCCCAACCTTTTTCACAGGCAGGCCTTGACTGGTTTTTCTTCGCCCTGGCGGGCGTCAGCGCGTTCACGTTGTGCTTTGTCAGCAGCATTTTCATGGCTCAGCCCCTTTTGTTCCAAGCCAGGGACAACGAATTGCTGCTTTCCATGCCCATCCCCCCCGGAATGATTCTCTTCGGCCGCATGGCAGCACTCCTGTTCTTCAACTTTCTGATAACCCTCACGGTACTGGCACCCGCCGCCATTGCCTGGGCCGCTCAAATCGGGATGGGCGTTGGCAGTTGGATATGCTTTGCCCTTATATGCCTGGCGTTGCCGTTTTTGGCCATAGCGCTCTCCAGCCTCCTGGGGTGGGGCCTGGCTGTCATCAGCACCCGCCTGCGCAGGAAGTCACTGATAACCACGCTGCTTTCAATCCTTCTGATGCTGGGGTATCTGGCCGGTATGTCCCGGATGAATGTGCTTTTGGCCCGGCTTGTCCAGCAGGGACAGCAGATCGCAGA
>JAAYJP010000165.1 GCA_012522875.1 Clostridiales bacterium
ATCTTCCCGGGCCTTTGGTGGCTGTGGCTCGCGGTGTTGGCTCTCTCTCCGGCTCTTGACCTTCTTGCTGTTGGGATAGGGCTGGTGGTTCATTGGACGCGGGGAAGGCGTTATGTGGTGCTTTACCGCAAGCTTTTCCAGGAGCTGGTTTTTTTATTCTCCCAAGCCGTTTTTGACCTGATCTTTGTTCCTTTTGAGGCATATTATGCATTGGATGCCATTGTCCGAACGGTGTACCGCTACCTGGTGAGCAAAAGGAATTTTCTTCGCTGGGATACTGCTGACCAAGCCGAACGGGCGGCCGCCAATACACCCCAGCATTACTTGGCCCATATGTGGCCCACCCTGCCGATCGCGATTGCTTTTGCGCTGGCTTTGGTCGGCGTACCGATGCCCCCGGTGGCGAGACTTGTTTACGCGCTGACGGCGGCCATGTGGGGGATGTCGTTCTTGATCGCTTACCTGATTAGCTGCCAGGGGAAGGATGATTGGGAGCCCGGCCAGGAGGCCACCCGTATCCTTGTGGAGACCGCAAGGCGAATTTGGCGCTTTTTTCTGGATTTTTCTGCGCCCGAGAACAATATGCTGTGTCCTGACAACTATCAGTTGGGCCGCAAGGAACAGCTGACCCACAAAACCTCTCCCACCAACATTGGCCTTCAGCTCCTCTCTGCCCTCTCTGCCTGGGATCTGGGCCTGGAGACGATGGCGGGTGTGATTGGCTATATCGAGTCGGTGCTGAAGACGGTTGTGAATCTGCCCACTTGGCAAGGACACCTGTACAACTGGTATGACACCCGCAGCCTGGAAATCCTGGCGCCCCATTATATATCCACTGTTGACAGCGGCAACTTCCTGGGATACTTGCTCACCCTTAAGAACGGTCTCCTTGAGATGCGGGGGGCGCCCATTGTCTCCGACCGTATGGTGGAGGAACTAAGTGGGCTTTTACTTACAATAAACGCTGGGGTTACTCTTCATGGGAATTACACACACTATGGGGACCTGGCCGAGGATTTGGCAGCAATCCTGACAACCCTTGCGCATAAGGCGGAACATACCCCAACCCAGGAGGTGCGGGATTTCATGCGGCTGGCCAATGGCCTAAAGGAGGAGATTGATCATCTGGGCCTCCAGCACCGCGCCATGGTGGAGAGGGCGACGATTTCGGACCTGTCCTGTGAGGGGAATGTGGCGGGGACGGCCTTGATTGGGCGCATACGCACTATGGTCGATACCATTGACAGAATCAATGAGGATGCCGATTTCCGTAGTCTTTTCAACACGAAAAGGAAGCTGTTTTATATCGGTTACAATGCCACAACTCAGACTTATGACCACAGCTGTTATGACCTGATCGCCTCTGAATCCATGCTGACGAGCCTTCTGGCCATCGCCAAGGGCGATGTACCGGTGCGCCACTGGCAGCGCCTGGGGCGGCCGCTGACCATCATCAGAGGCAGGCCAGTGCACGTTTCCTGGAGTGGAACGATGTTCGAATATCTGATGAATCACCTGATTATCCGCGAGTATCGCGACAGCGTATTCGAGGACTCGTCCAATGCCGCGGTCATCCAGCAGATGCGCTATGCCAAGGGCTTCGGTATCCCCTGGGGAATGTCGGAGTCCCAGTATCATCGCTTTGATGTCCAGCAGAATTACCAATACAAGGCCTTCGGCGTGCCCAAACTGCGCCTTCAGCCTGTTTACAGGGATATGCAGATCGTATCGCCCTATTCCACCATGTTGGCCCTGGAATATGCTGGGGATAAAGCCATTGCCAACTTGAAATCACTCCAGGAGCACGGCGCGTTTGGCGAATACGGTTTCTATGAAGCCATCGATTTCACAGTACCCGACCCAGTGACTTTGAAGGACTATTGCATCGTGAGGTCGTTCATGGCGCATCACCAGGGGATGAGCCTTGCCGCTATTGACAACTACCTCAACCGCGGTATCATGCGCCGGCGCTTCCACGAAACGCCCATGGTCAAAGCTGCCCAGGCGCTGCTGGAAGAGAAGCACCAGTCCCTTTTCGCCTCACCCTCGCGCAGAGGGTACACCATCCAGTTCAAGAAGCGGGAAATCGTTGAGGATGAGAGCAACAA
>JAAYJP010000166.1 GCA_012522875.1 Clostridiales bacterium
AAAAAAACAAAGAACGCGGCTGCTGCGCAAGCCGCAATAATTAAGCCGGCCACTGAACAAAATCCAGGGTTTTTTGCTTTTCGGCAAAGATACGGATGACAGTATTGCCGGATTTTAACAAAAATATGGCACTAAGTGCTTGCGTAATTTTCAGTTTTGTATTACTATTTGTGAGTGAACGGTGATGGAAGCGTAGTTCAGGAACCCAACATCGGGGAACGCCAGGCTAGGGCCTTGATCCATTCAAAACACAACAATTGTCGGCCGGCCGCAGGGAAATGCGGCCTCCGGCAGAGTAATGGAGGGATAGTCGTGAAAAAGTTTGTCCAGCGCTCGTATTATGGCGGGCTGAGGGAGTCCGTCTTGGAACAGCTCAGCCCCGAAAACCGCCAGGATTATCAGGATGGCGCGTCCATGCTCAAGGCCCTGGGAGACCCCCAGCGCGCGATGCTGGTTGACGCCTTGTCCTGCCGTCCCCTATGCGTGTATGAGATGCAGCAGCTGGTTTCCTGGAGCCAGGCCACCCTCAGCCACCACCTGAAGACCCTTCGGGAAAATGGCCTGGTGAACACCAAACGCCAGGGCAAGTGGATTTACTATAGCCTCAACGAAGACGGCATTTCCGCCGCCAAAGATTTTGTGGAACGCCTGACCAATGGCAGCGGCATCTGCCTCAGCGATTACGTAACCCCACCTGAAGAGGCTTAAACCCAGGAAAATCAACGCAGATTTAGGCGTCCAGGGGCGCCTTTTTTGCGTTTTATGGCACGCTTCCTCCCCGCTGAACGCAAAAAACATGGACATTTAGTCCATGCACCCTTATAATGGGTACAAGTTTAGCTAAGGAGGAAGAGGATGTACAAACTGCTGCTGGTGACTGACCGGGAGGGCATCATGGAGGCGTTTTCCGGCATTCAGGACTGGGGCAGAATGATGTTCGATCCCGTCATCATGCTGGACAACATCCCTGAAGCCATCGCGCTGATTGACCGTAATAAAGTGGACGCTGTGGGCTATGCCCTGGCCAAGAAGGATGCCGGGCCCCTGATCCGCCATCTGGAACAGGCGCATCGCCTGCTGCCTGTTTATCAGCCCCGCAGCGACAAGGCGCTCCTTCGGGAAGAGCTGCGCCTGGTGCGGGAGCACCTGGACCGGATCCACGCTGACTTCAGCGACGACGACTACGAAGTGGAAATGGTGGTGGAGCGCATACGGGATGACCTGCTGCGCAGGCTCCTGATGCGGGATGTGAAGACCAGGGCGGAGCTTGAAAGCCGCCTGTCCCTCTCCCGCGCGCCTTTCGCGGCGGACAAGCACAGTTTCCTGTATGAACTGCATCTCCCTGAAGGGGAACAGTATCTGCACACCCGCTGGCGCTATGGCCTGGATAGGCTGGAGACCGCGCTACGGGCGAATTTCCTGGGCCGTTTTGTGGAGGATGTCTACTATGGCGCGGCCTTGATAGACCCGGGGCATCTGCGGGTCATCGCCTGCCAGGTGGCGGGCGTACCGGAAGAGGAACTGGAAGCCCTGGGCCGCCGGGTGCAGGACCATGCCAACCAGGCGATCCAGGAGGTCAAGGCCTATATGGACCTGGACATCCTGATCGCTCAGTATACCATGCTTGATTCCCTCAGCGACCTGGTGCCGGATAACGGCAACTGAACCAACCCCATTCATCATGTAAGGAGGGCCCCATGAGTTTCTTCAAGAAGATCATCAACAGCCAGCTGATCGATGTCATTGAATGGACTGACTCCACCAGCAACACCATGGTGCACCGGTATGAAAACCAGGGCAAGGAGATCATGATGGGTGCCCAGCTCACTGTGCGCGAAAGCCAGGTGGTGGTGTTTGTCAACGAAGGCCGCATTGCCGATGTTTTCCAGCCGGGGCGCTACGAGCTGTCCACCCAGAACATGCCCATCATGACGGCGCTGAAAAGCTGGAAATACGGCTTCAAATCCCCCTTCCAGGCAGAAGTTTACTTCGTGAGCACCAAGCAGTTCCTGGACCGCAAGTGGGGCACAAGCAATCCCGTGATGATGCGGGACAGCGAATTTGGCATGATTCGCCTCAGGGCCTTTGGCATCTATGCCTTCCGGGTGGCGGACCCGGTGGTTTTCCTCAAAGAAGTTTTCGGCACCACCGAGATGATGACAGTGGAAGGTGTGGAAGGGCAGATCAAGCGCACCGTGGTGTCCGCCCTGTCTGATATCCTGGCCCAGAGCAAGATTCCCGCCCTGGACCTGGCCGCCAACTATGACGAGCTGGGGCAGTTTGCCCTAAATGCCCTCCAGCCACGGGTGGCCCCGCTGGGGCTGAAGCTGGAGAGCTTTGTGGTGGAGAACATCAGCCTCCCCCAGGAGGTGGAACAGGCCATGGACCGCCGGACCAGCATGGGGGTCGTGGGAGACCTTGGCAAATACGCCCAGTTCCAGGCCGCTGAGGCTTTAAGGGACGCTGCCAGCAACGAGGGCGGCGGCGCGGGGATGGGCGCCGGGCTGGGTGCCGGTATGGCCATGGGCCAGATTCTCCAGGGCACGGTGGCCGCCGGGCAGCAGGCACAGCCAGCCGCTCCCCAGAACCAGGCCACGCCCTGCGTATCCTGCGGCAAGCCTGTGCCGCCTGACGCCAGGTTCTGCCCTTCCTGCGGCAAGAGCCAGCAAGGAACGCCCTGCAAGAACTGCGGCGAACCAGTGGAGCCAGGCGCCAAATTCTGCCCCGCCTGCGGCGAAGCGCAGTAAGGCCAAGGCTGATGACTGAAAGCGGCAGCTTTGGTGACTTCCTTTTCCAACGGGGTGTTGTCAAAAAGGGCCATTTCCTGCGCCTTTCCGGGCGCCACGCGGATTATTACATCCAATGTGCGCGCCTCTTTGAGGACGCGGAAACCGGCAGGCGAATGGGGGAGGCCCTGGCAGCGCTTTGCCGGGACTGGGGGGCACACCTGGTGCTTTCCGCCGCTGTGGGCGGCATTCTCCCGGGCTATGAAACCGCCCGGGCCCTGGATCTGCCCCATTTCTACTGCGAGAAGCGGGATGGCGTACTGACCCTGCGCCGGGATTTTGCCATTCCCGAAGGCAGCCGGGTGCTGCTGGTGGAGGATGAGGTCTACACCGGCCAGAGCATCATGGAGATGCGGGAGATCGTCCGCGCCCTGGGGGCCCAGGTAGCGGGCACGGTGTGCATTGTGGACAAGTCCATGGGCCGGGCCCCCGTCCCCCCACCCTTCGCGTCCCTTTACGCCATCCCTGTCAAGAGTTTTCAGCCTGCCGCCTGCCCCCTGTGCGAAGCCGGGGTGCCGCTGGTCAACCAGTAACAGAGCGCATACAAAGATGAAGGGCCGGACGGCCCTTTTTGTTTTGGATTTCGGGCGGTTGCATCCGGAAAAACACCCAAAGCGCGAGGACCGCATCCACCGCCATGGCGAAGGCGCAGAAAAGGGGATTTTGATGTCTGTCAGGATGGCCTTTTCCTTGGTGCGAAAGGCGGCAATGCCAAAGCATACTAAGCCCAGCATATACACGATGGTGAACACTGTGAACTGCCAGAAAAACAGCGGCAGTTTTCCTGCCGGTTTTCCTTCACCCAAAACCGGCACACCAGGCTTCCCGGGATGGTTTTGAGCCAGGTAAAATAT
>JAAYJP010000167.1 GCA_012522875.1 Clostridiales bacterium
ATCAGAACCTGGGCTGTGATGCTTGACTGGCTGGCTCAGTAGACAAGTCTACAGAATATATTTGTGCAGATCGGTTTCCTTGGCCGCCTTCACATGCTCCTTGACATACTGCCCGGTGATTGCCAGATCGATCTCGGGCATCTCCTCGCCCCCGGCGTTAAAGGAGATATCCTCCAGAAGGTCCTCAAACACGGCATGAAGCCTTCTCGCGCCGATGTTCTCCCCGGCGTCGTTCAGGTTGCAGGCTGCCTGGGCGATGGATTCCAGCGCGTCCTCCTCAAAGGAAAGTTTTACCCTGTCCACCGCCAGAAGCGCGCTGTACTGGAGTGTCAGCGCGTTGTCCGGCTGGCTCAGGATGCGGACGAAATCGTCTTTGGTGAGGCTCCTGAGTGTCACCTGCACCGGGAAACGGCCCTGCAGCTCGGGAATCAGGTCGGTTACCTTGGCCACATGGAAGGCGCCAGCGGCAATAAAGAGCACAAAATCCGTGCGCACGGAGCCATGCTTGGTGTTGACGATGCTGCCCTCGACAATCGGCAGGATGTCCCGCTGGACGCCCTCCCGGGAGACATCAGGACCGGAACCAGCGGAGGAACGCCCGGCGATTTTATCTATTTCATCAATGAACACGATACCATCCTGCTCCGCGCGCTTGATGGCCTCTTCCTTCACCGCATCCATGTCAATCAGTTTCTGCGCTTCCTCCTCAATCAGGATGCGGCGCGCTTCCCTGACCTTTACCCGGCGCAGTTTCATGCGTTTGGGCATCATGCCGCCCATCATATCGCCGATGTTGATAGCAGCGCCCCCCACCTCAAGCTGCGGCGCGCTCTCCTCCACCTCGATTTCAATCTCCCGGTCCTCCAGTTTCCCCTCCTTCAGCTGCGTCAGCAAATCCCCCCGGCGCAGGCTCACGCGCTGGCGCTCCTCATCGGATTGCTCCGGCTCGTTTTGCCGGCCCCTGAGCAGGATGTCAATGGGGTTGGCAGCCTGCTTGGGGGGGCTTTCCAGGAGAGATACCAGGCGGTCCTCCGCAAGCACCTCCGCCCGGGTATTCACGCGCGCCTGGTGCTCCTGTTTGACCATGCGGATGGCGTTTTCCACCAGGTCCCGGATGATGCTTTCCACATCCCGGCCCACATAGCCCACCTCAGTGAACTTGGTTGCCTCAACTTTTACAAAGGGAGCGTTCACCAGCTTGGCCAGCCTCCGGGCAATCTCGGTCTTCCCTACCCCGGTGGGGCCAATCATCAGGATGTTCTTGGGGTAAATCTCGTCCCGCAGCGGTTCTTCCACCTGGGCGCGGCGATAGCGGTTGCGGAGCGCAATTGCCACCTGGCGCTTGGCCTCCGTCTGGCCGATGATATATCGGTCCAGCTCCCGAACGATTTCCCGCGGGGTTAAATCGTGGCTTCTCATACGTCCTCCACAGAGATATTGTCATTGGTAAACACGCAGATGGACGCCGCGATTCTGAGCGCTTTTTCCACGATCTCCCGGGCGGACAACTGGGTGTTCTGCACAAGCGCCCGGGCTGCGGCCAACGCGTAGTTTCCTCCGGAGCCGATAGCGCATACACCGTCATCCGGATCAATCACCTCACCGGTACCGGATATCATCAGCATCTGGGACTCATTGGCCGCGATCATCATGGCCTGAAGCTGCCGGAGCACTTTGTCGCCCCGCCACTCCTGGGCCAGGTTCACGGCGGCACGCTCCAGGTTCCCCCCCGTCTGCTGCAGCTTTTCCTCAAAGCGGTCGCTTAAGGTAAACGCGTCAGCCACCGAGCCCGCAAAACCGATGACCACCTGGCCGTTATAGATGCGGCGCACCTTTCTTGCGGTGCTTTTAAAAATGGTGTTTTCTCCCATCGTCACCTGCCCGTCGCCGGCGATGGCCACATGGCCGTCCCGTTTCACGGCACAGATGGTGGTGCCTCTAAATGACATGGTTCCTCCTTTACTGGCTGGAGAACAGCTCCGGCCTGGACGCTGTAAACTCCGCCAATTCCTTCAGCGCCCTTTCAGAAAGCGTCAGGCAGCGTTGTTCCTTGCCTTTAACGCGCTGGGGCAGCGGCTGCATGATGCCAAAATTCATGTTCATGGGCTGAAAATCCCGGTTGGCTGTGGAGACATAGCGCCCCAGCGCCGCGATTGCCGTGTTTATGGGCAAATCGGCTTCCTGCAGCCCCATCAGCCGGGTATACAGCGACAGCCCTGCCGCGAGCCCCGAAGCAGCGCTTTCCACATAGCCCTCCACCCCGGTCATCTGTCCCGCAAAGAACAGCAGGGGCTGCTTCTTCACGGCAAAGTGGCTGTCCAGGAAGCCGGGGCTTTGCAGGAAGGTGTTGCGGTGCATCACCCCATATCGCGCGAATTCCGCGTCCTTGAGCCCTGGAATCAGGCTGAAGACCCGCTTCTGTTCCGGGAACTTAAGCCGGGTTTGGAAGCCCACCAGGTTGTACAGCGTCCCTGCCGCGTCATCCTGGCGAAGCTGAAGGGCTGCAAAAGGCATTTTGCCCGTGCGGGGGTCTGTAAGCCCCACGGGTTTCATGGGGCCAAACGCCGGGGCCATGTGTCCGCGACGGGCCATGGACTCAATGGGCATGCAGCCCTCAAACAGCAAGCCCTCCTCAAAGCCGTGGACCGGTGCAGATTCGGCAGAAAGCAAAGCGTCGATAAAGGCGTGGTACTCCGCTTCATTCAACGGGCAATTGATGTAATCGCTCCCCCGCCCATAGCGTGACTGGCGGAAGGCAGCGCTCATGTCGATGCTCTCCCGGGTCACGATAGGGGCTGCCGCATCAAAGAAGTGCAGGGAGCCTGCCATTTTTTCGATTTCATCCCCAAGGCTGCCCGCGGTCAGGGGGCCTGTGGCGATGACGGCGGGCGCCTCGGGGAGGGCCCGGGCCAGGCGGGGCTCAATCTCCACCAAAGGGTGCGCCGCCAGCTTCTTCGTGATCAGGTCCGAAAAAGCTTCGCGGTCCACCGCCAGGGCTCCGCCGGCCGGCACCCGGCTCGCGTCAGCCGCCTGGATGATCAGAGAGCCCAATCGGCGCATCTCCTGCTTCAGCAGGCCGGATGCGTTTTGCAACCGGTCGCTTTTTAGCGAGTTGCTGCATACCAGTTCCGCGAAACCATCGGATGCATGGGCAGGGGTTTTATGAGAGGGCTTCATGTCCACCAGATGGATCTGAATCCCCCGGGACGCCAGCTGCCAGGCTGCCTCACACCCTGCCAGGCCTGCCCCCAGCACCGTGACGGGACCTTTATTCTTCAATGTTTTCCTCAATGGGCTCGTGATAGCGGCAGTTGGCATTGGCACAGAGCCGCGCGGCTCCTGACTTTCTCCGCTTGACGGTCATATGGCTGCCGCAGCGGGGACAGGGCTTCTCGTCCACCATCTCCCAGGAGGTGAAGTCACACTCCGGGTAGCGCTCACAGCCGTAGAACTTGCGCCCTTTACGCGTGGTCTTCTCCTGAAGCCGCGCGCCGCAGGTGGGGCAGGGCGCATTGATATAGGCGATGATGGGCTTGGTATTGCGGCACTCCGGAAAGCGGGGGCAAGCCAGAAAGCGCCCGTAGCGGCCCATTTTGTACACCATCATGGCACCGCACTGGTCGCATGGGATGTCGGATACCTCATCTTGTATCTCAATTTTCTCCAGGCTCGTCTCGGCGTTCTCCACCATGTTGATAAAGTCGGGATAGAACCCCGACAGCACATTGGTCCAGGGCTCCTGGCTCTCCTCCACCGCATCCAGGCGGTTTTCCATCTCTGCGGTGAAGTCCATGTCCACAATAGGCTCAAAGTACTGCATCATGATGTCGTTCACCATCTTGCCAAGTTCCGTGGGATAGAGCCTCTTGTTCTCCCGGCTGACATAGCCGCGGCCCACGATGGTGCCGATGGTGGGAGCAAAGGTAGAAGGGCGGCCAATGCCCTTTTCCTCCAGTTGCTGGATCAGGGACGCCTCAGTGTAGCGTGGAGGCGGCTGGGTGAAGCGCTGCACAGCTTCCACATCCAGAATCCTGACCGGAGCGTTTTCCTTAAACACCGGCAGCACCACAGATTTTTGCGCATCGCCATTGTCGGTCCCCTCTTCATAAAGCGTCGTGAATCCAGCGAAAACCTTGTGCTCACCATAGTAGCGCAGCGTCACCCCTTTGCCCCCGATTTCAGCGGTGACGGTATCAAACAGGGCCTCCAGCATCTGGCTCGCCATGAAACGGTTATAGATCAGTCGGTAAAGCTGCCACTGCTCCCGGCTGAGGCGGCTTTTGATTTTCTCAGGCGTCCGGCGCATATCTGTAGGCCGGATAGCCTCATGGGCATCCTGGGCTCGCTTGCCGCTTTTATAGGCCCTGGGTGTTTTGGGCAGGTAGTTTTCACCCCAGTCGCTCTTGATCTGCTCCCGCACGGCAGCCAGTGCCTGGTCGCTTACCCGCACGGCATCAGTCCGGATATAGGTTACCAGACCCTGGGTGCCCTCCGCCTCCAGATCAATGCCCTCATAGAGCCCCTGCACCACCTGCATGGTGCGGGATGAGGTGAAGTTGAGCTTCCGGCTGGCCTCCTGCTGGAGGGTGGAAGTGGTGAACGGGGGCGCAGGCGACTTCTTGCGCTGCTTCTTTTTGACAGAAGTGATGGTGAAAGCCGATTCCTTGATCAGCTCGACCGCCTTGTCAGCACCCTTTTGATCCCGGATCGAGGCCTTTTTGCCGCTGATAGTGGCAAGTTTCCCCTTAAGGGGCTCCTTGAGTTTCCTGCCGCCGGTTTCAAAGGCCGCCGCTACTTCCCAGTATTCCTCGGGAATAAAAGCGTCGATCTCCTGCTCCCGGTCAGCCACCATTCGCACGGCCACGCTTTGCACGCGCCCGGCGGAGAGGCCCTTTTTCACTTTCGACCACAAAAGAGGGCTGATTTTGTAGCCTACCACCCGGTCCAGCGCCCGGCGCGCCTGCTGGGCGTCCACCCGGTCCATATCGATGACCCGGGGATTTTTCACCGCCGCTTGTACAGCAGGTTTGGTGATCTCATTGAACTCAATGCGAATGGGCGCTTTTTCGTCCAACCCCAGCGCCTGGGCAAGATGCCAGGAAATGGCTTCTCCTTCCCGGTCCGGGTCAGTAGCCAGGAGCACCTGGCTGGCTCCTTTTACCTGTTTGCGCAGATCCGCCAGGATATCCCCTCGGCCCCGGATAGTGATGTACTTCATGGCGAAGTTTTCATCCGGGTTGATACCGAACTGGGACTTGGGTAAATCCCGCACATGCCCCTGGGAAGCGGTGACTTTATAGCCGCGCCCCAGCAACTTGGCCACGCTTTTGGCCTTGGCGGGGGATTCAACGATGACGAGTTTTGGCTTTTTCTGCAAAAGTGCCTCCAATAGTTTTTAATGCGTCCGGCGAAACACGCGCCCGGGCAGCGTCTGGATGAGCCCGCCCAGTTCCATGAGGGTAATCTGCGCATTGAGTTCCATCACTTCAAAGGATGTTCTGTCTGCCAGTTCCTCGAATCCCAAGGGTTCATCACAGAGCGCATCATATATCCGGCGCTGTTCGTTTGTCAAATCGGGCGGAATGAATTCGAGCTGCCTGGCCTTTGGCACAGGTTGGCTCCAGCCCAGGTCCTCCAGGATGTCTTCATGCGAGGTGGCCAGCCGTGCTCCTTCCCTTAGCATCTGGTGGGGCACCCTGCTGCCTGGCATGTCCACCGGTCCTGGCAAAGCGAACACTTCCCGCCCCTGAGCCAGGGCGTGGCCCACGGTAATGAGGGTGCCACTTTTCTCCCGCGCCTCAATGAGCATCACCCCTTGGCAGAGGCCTGACACCAGGCGGTTGCGGAAGGGGAAATGATAAGCCGCGGGCGGTGCCCCCGGCGCGAACTCGCTGATAACCGCGCCTCCGGACGCAATGATGCGCTCCGCCAGTTCCTTGTTTTCCGGCGGGTAGATGTTGTTGATGCCACTGCCCAGCACAGCAACCGTTCGTCCATGGCCCTCCAGCGCTCCCAAGTGGGCGGCGGTATCAATGCCGCGGGCCAGGCCTGAAACAACAGTGATGCCGTTTTCAGCCAACCCCCGGGCGATTTTATGGGCTTGTTCCCGCCCGTAACGGGTTTCACGCCGGGAGCCCACAAGGGCTATGGAACGGGCCTCTTCACGGCGAAGGATTCCTTTGAAAAACAACAAATCCGGCGGATCGATGATATTATTCAGGATTTCCGGGTATGCCTTATCCCCGGGCAGGGCAACGCCGGCGCCAATGCGCTCAAGCGCAAGTGCCAGCTTATCAAGGCCCATATCCCTTGTTTTCTTCAGTTCCTGATAGGCCTTGTTTCCGATGATATCCAAGAAATCAGGAGAAAAGAGGTCAAACACCGCTTCCGCATTCCCATAGGCCGCATAAAGCCGATCCCGGGCTTTGCAGCCCAGGCTCTGGCTGGACGCCAGCCAAACCTTGCACAACCGCTCTCGTTCTTCAGGCATGACCGCCTCCCCAGTACTTCGCATCAACCATCCTGAACTGAATCGCTTCAGCCATGGCTTCAAGGGGCACCTTCTCCTCCCCGGCCAGGTCCGCGATGGTGCGGGACACGCGGATGAGCCTGACATAGGCTCGCATGGAGAGGGCATAGCGTTTTACGGCCATCTGAAGAACCTGAATGGCCTCGGGTGTCAGAAGCGCCTGCTTTTCCGGCTCCTTGCCGGTGATGCCGGCGTTTGTGCGGATGGAGGTGTCCCTGAATCTCTCTTGCTGAATATTCCGTGCCAGGCGCACACGCCTGCGCACCTGGGCGCTTTCCTCCTGGGGCCCAGGCTGGGTGATCTCCTCCACCGGCACGGCATCAATCTCCACCTGAAGGTCAATCCGGTCCAGCAGGGGGCCGGATACACGGTTCAAATACTTCCTGATCTCATGGCTGCCACAGCGGCATGGGCGCACCTGGCTTCCGAAAAAACCACAGGGGCAGGGGTTCATGCTGGCCACCAGCATAAACCGGGAAGGGTACTGGGTGTGTGCCTTCACACGGGAAATGGTGGTGACGCCATCCTCCAGCGGCTGGCGCAAGGACTCCAGCACATGGCGGGAGTATTCCGGCATTTCATCGAGGAACAAACAACCATTGTGGCTCAGGGATACCTCCCCAGGCCTGGCGTTTGCGCCCCCGCCGATGAGCGCCGGCATGGAGGCAGAATGATGGGGCGTGCGGAAAGGCCGCTGGGTCATGATGCCGCTGCCCGGCGCCAGGAGCCCGGCCACGGAATGGATACGGGTGGTTTCGAAGGCCTCTTCCTGGCTCATTTCAGGCAGGATTCCCGGCAGGCAGCGGGCCAGCATGGTTTTGCCGGAACCAGGCACACCAACCATCAAAAGGTTGTGTCCGCCTGCAGCGGCTATTTCAAGTGCCCGGCGCCCCAATCGTTGCCCGCGCACCTGGGCCAGGTCCAGGCCCGATTGGCTTTGGAAAAGGCAGTCCTCATAACTCTTTTGAATTTGCGCCGGGATTGGCATCTGGCCGGACAGATGCAGTGCTGCCGCCCTCAAGGATCCTGCAGGATATACTGCCATGCCGCTGACGGCCTCAACTTCCCGGGCGTTGCCTAAGGGCAGGATGACCTGACGGATGCCGGCGGCGTGGGCCGCCATCACCATGGCCAGCGCTCCGTGGACCGCCACCAGGCGGCCGTCAAGGCCCAGTTCGCCGATGAGGAGAATTTCCTCAACCACGCCCGCGGCCAGCTGCCGGCTGGCCAGGATGATGGCAAGGGCAACCGCCAGGTCAAACCCGGCCCCCTCCTTACGCAGGTCCGCCGGGGAGAGGTTCACAGTGGTATGTCCCAGGGGCATGGCAAAGCCGCTGTTTTTCAGCGCCGCCGCCACACGGTCCCGGCTTTCCTTGACCGCCGCATCGGGCAGGCCCACCAGGGTAAAGCGGAACTCGCTGGCGCTGGCCACATAGGCCTCCACACTTACCGCCTCGCCCTGCACACCGTTTAGGGCAAAACACCGGGTACGCGCTAACATGCGTCTCTCTCTTTCATCAATAGTACAGCCATCCCGGAAACCATTTGAGGGCGTCCAGCCACGCGGTTGATACACGCACCCCTGAGAGGTACGGGAAGAAGGCAACGAACAGCAGGGCTGCCAGCACCACAAACGCGATGCCCGCTTTCCGCGCCCGTCGGGCTTTGCGCAGAACGAAGGCGTCCTGCCAGAGGACCAGCGCCAGGATGATGAAGGGGACAGCGGGGAAGTAGTGGTAGATGTAGGTACCCCGGGGCACTGCCACCCAGGGGAGGTATTGGGCCAGGAAAGCGATGATAAGCATGGCGGGCCTGATGTCCCTGCGGGAGAACCAGGGGCGGTAGGTGCCGGTGAAACGGCCCGCCTGCCCAATAAGCGCCACCGCCATCAGCCCGACCATTGCGATAAGTCCGCCCAACCAGATGAGAGGATTGCCAAAGGCCATTATGGTGCTGGCGGTGCCGTTTATAACACCCCCGGCATAGTACCACATTGGCCTGGCGGTCAGCGGCCACTCATACCAGGGAGTGTGGAAGAAGTGATCCGCCCCCCGGCCCGGCTCGCTGTGGTAAGCGTACATACTGACATTGGCGTCCGCCACCTTTTGCAGGCTGAAGCCCCCGGGTGTCCTGATGAACATGGGGATAAAGGAGGCCGCGTAGATTACCAGCGGAACCATCACAAAGAATAACAGGCACCACAGGCAGGTGATAAGGATCCGCCTTCGGTATTGGAGCGCTTCACCAACTGCTCCGGCACCCCGGCCCACCTTTTCCTGCTCCGCCTTGGACAGGCGCCCCAGGGCCAGTCCCTGGCGCGCCCAGCGGGCCTGCGCCCAGAAGAACAGCACCGCCAGGCCGATTCCGGCGTAGGCCCCCGTCCATTTGCTGGCGATGGCAAGCCCCATCATCAGGCCGCTGATAGCCAACGGTTTAAGCGTCTTTTTGACAGGCATGGAAAAAACGTCCAACTGCATGTACTTAAACATGAAAAGAAAGGCATAGATGATGAACAGCGTGACAAAGCTGTCTATGGTGGCGATACGCGTCTGGGTGAAGTGCATGAAGTCAAAGGCCATAAGGAGCATTGCGATGGCCCCGCCGCCGCGCCTGCGGGTCAACTGCCTGCCCATGATATACATCCCGGGAAGCATTAAAACCCCCGCCAGGGCACCGGCAAAGCGCCAGCCAAAGGGTGTCATGCCAAAGACCATGAGGCTGAAGGTCATCAACAGCTTGCCCAACTGCGGGTGTGTGGTTTCATAGACTGTGCTGGGTTCCTGCCCTCGGATAGCGCCCAGCATCTCATACGCTGTGCGCCCGTGGTAGATTTCGTCAAAGTACATGCTGTTGAACCAGCCCGGCTCGCCCGCAAGGGTGTCCTGCTCATCGATGAGTGCAGTGGATTCAGGCTCCATGGCTGTTAGCATAATCGCCTGCCCGCTGTCCGCGTCCCGCGCGATTACTTCCATGAGCGTCAGGCCAATGGCGGGCGCAGTGATCCGCACATAGCGCCCGCTGTGCCGGATGGGCGCTCCGTCAAACTGCATGCCTGTTTCCGTGTCCCGCCCGGACTTGTGATACAGCCAGGTGAAACAGTCTCCCTCCTTCATGGAGGCGGGGTAACTGGTCCAGGTTTCGTTATCAATGCTGGTCTCAATAATGAAATCGCTCACACGCTGGTGGACGCCGCCGTAATAGAGGATTTTAAAATCCCGCGTTTCCCCCAGGTCCAGCGTAGCCTGGGAGATTTGGCTGTCTGATACCCAGGCGTTCTGGGGCGCCGTCACAGCGCCCAGGTTGATAAATGCCAGCACAGCGTACAGCACCGTTCCCACCAGGATAAACAGCCTGTCCTTTTTATCCAGGCGGACCGGCGGCTTGGGCCTTTCAAGGAGCGCCTTTTCCAGGGACTGCTCCTGAGGGACAACGCTTTTGGCCGGGGAAACAAGGAACGGTGCAGCGCCCGGCGCGGTCAGGGCGATGCCCAGATACAGGGCATAAGCCGCCACCGGGAGGCTGAAAGCCGAGAGCGCCATTTCCAGCCAGGCAGAGTCACTTACCAGCCCCAGTTCAGGCGCCATCAGATTACCGGAAGGCCCGCCAATGCGGATGCCCCGGTCCAGTACCACACCGGAGTTCAGGAAGCACAGCGCCGCGGAAGCGATAATCAGCCAGAGAAGGCGCCTGTCCCGCTTCATCGCATAGGCCAGGATAAACAACACCATTGCCATCATCAGATAGCGTTCGTGCATCATGGTGCCCATAATCGAAAATCCGGTGAGCATCACCCCTGCCAACAGGGCCAGGGCGGAGACATCCATGGCGGCGATATACCGCCATGCCACCAAAAGGAATACGGACACCATCAGCAG
>JAAYJP010000168.1 GCA_012522875.1 Clostridiales bacterium
ATCTGTTCATAGGCCAGGATCCAGGCAAACACAGTGGCATTGGCGATGATGAACATAATCCGTGCGGCGCCCAGCGCCGAGCTCTTGAAAACCGGGAAGAGGGACTTGATTTTAATTTCCTTGAAGACAAAAGCGCCGATGACAAGGGAGTAGATCACCGCGACCACAGCGGATTCGGTGGGGGTGAACCAGCCGCCAAACACGCCGCCCACGATGATGACGGGCGTGCCCAGGGCGAACAGCACCTCGATGACGTCCCGCTTTTCATAGGGCTGGTTGAATTCGGCTTCTGCCTTGGGGTCGCTGAATTTGGCGTTCTTCCCCTGGTAACCGTTCTTCTTGCTGGTCAGGTAAGCGGCCACCATCAGCGCCGCGCCCATGATGATGCCGGCTGGGATGCCTGCCTTGTACAGGTCGGCGATGGAGGCACCTGTGAGCACGCCAAAAGTGACAAAGGAGATACTGGGGGGAATGATGACCCCAATGGGGCTGGCGGAAGCGATGACGGCCGCGGAGTAATTCTTGGGATAGCCCATGGCAGCCATGCCGCCAACCATGACGCCGCCTATCGCAGCCGCAGTGGCAACGCCGCTGCCGGAGATGGCAGCGAAAAACATGCACACGATGATGGCTACAATGGCCAGGCCGCCTGTACGGTTGCCTACAGCCTTGTTGGCCAAGCGCACCAGGCGTTTGGCGATGCCGCCGCGGTTCATCAGGTCACCGGCCAGGATGAAAAAGGGGATAGCCAGCAGCGCCGCCTGGTCCACACCGGCAAACAAACGCTGGATGACGATCATGGGGGCGATGCCCTCCAGCAGGATGTAAACGATAGAAGACAGGCCGACAGTTACTGGAATAGGAGCGCCGATGGCAAGCAACACGGCGGTTAGAATCCCAAAGATCGCGACGGAACTCATTTAGCCACCTCCTGATTTTTGTCCTGCGTGTCATACTTTCTGTAGGTTTCCCGGCTCAGCAGGTTTGTCACCGCATGCACGAGCGAGATGGCCATGGAAATGGGGAACAGGAGATAAACCACATTCATGGGGAGCTGCATGTTGGGGGATTGCTGGTAGCCCGCCACTTCAAGGATCTGGATGCCGATCACCAGCACCAGGGCCATGTAGAGGATATTGATGAGCGCAAGCAGGGCGTACTGGATTTTGCGCCCGGCTCTGGGCAGCATCTCCTCGACCACCGTAATGGCCACATGATCGTTGGCCTTGAACAGGGATGCTGCGGCAAAGAAAATCAGGGCGATGCCTGAGTAGCGGACCAGTTCCTCACTCCAGTAGAGGCCGGAATTGAATACAAAGCGCGCCACCACCTGGGCAAAGAAAACCACCGTCATAACAATCAAGAGAACGGCAATGATGACTTTTGTGATGCTGTCAAGCACATCACTGATCCTTCGCAATATCTTCATCTTTCTCCTCCTGCAGAAAAAACCGGGAATGGCGGGTTCCTCCGCCATTCCCGGCTGGCGCCCTTAGCGGGCCGCGTCGATGCCTTCCACGTACTTAACCAGGTTGGGATTGGCTTTGCCGAATTCATCGATGACAGATTTGGTCATTTCCTTGAGGGGCTCGCGGTCGATGCTGTAAAAAGTGATGCCATTGCCTTTGAGGATTTCAATGTAGTCGGCTTCCAGCTGGCGCTGGCCTTCGTTGACCTCAGCCACGATTTCGGAAGCCAGGTCATCAAAGAG
>JAAYJP010000169.1 GCA_012522875.1 Clostridiales bacterium
CACCTCGATTGAACGGCAGCTCCAGCTGGCCAAGGAAGCGGGCTTCACCTGTGCGGACATCACGGACGTACACGAAGGCTGCAGCATGTTCAACTCGGCGGGCCTGGCAGCGACCGTCAGCCTGGACGGAGACCCCTTTGAGACAAAGCGCCTGTTTGAGAAATACGGCATCACGCCGTCAACCGTGTGCGTTCACGCCGCGCTGCTGGAGCCGAGCAACCCTGCGGTGTTCCAGACCGCCGGCATCATGAAGGGCATCAAGTTCGCCGCGGCCATCGGCATCAGGGACTGCGTGACAACCGAGAGCGAGCCGCATTCCGAGTGGGCCAGGAACCTGAGCTATGATCAGTGCATCTTCACCATTGCAGAGAAACTGGTGGTGCCTTGCCGGATGGCTGAGGACTTCGGCGTGAACCTGCTTCTGGAGCCCCACGGCCCCATCACCGACACCATCAAGGGCATTCAGGATATCATGGACTGCCTGGGCAATCCCAAATCCCTGGGTGTCAACATGGATACCGGCAACTCCTGGCTGGGCGGGACAGATCCGGTGGAGATGGCCAAAACCTTCAAGGAGAAGATTTTCCATGTGCACTGGAAGGACCTGGGCGCGGAGTGGCTTCCAATGCGCGGAAAGCAGTTCGGCTGCGGGTTCTCCACCATCGCGCTGGGCGACGGCGTGATCGATATCAAAGGCGTCGCAGAGGTGCTGGCGGACAGGAAGGAAATCCACGCTTCAACGCTGGAGATCGGCGGCACGGCGGAAATGCTCAGGAAGTCGGTCGCCTACCTGAAAACCTGCGGGCTGTAAATCATGGGTGAAGGTTAGGCCATGCCGCCCCCGGACAGGGGGCGGTTATGCTTGCATCGGGCAAATGATCCCGCAGTACGGTTGTGGCCCATCGCAAAATGCCTGATTCTTGCGTCCGGGGAGCAATGCCGGGGCTCACAGCAGAATCCCGCAGCCCATTGCAGGAAATGACAGCGGTATCTCTGCCTGTTGGGACGGCACACTTTCGAGGGGGCGTCCTGCGCGCTGAAGTTGCCCCTGCCGCGTTGCGGAACAGCGGAAAAATTCCCAGGAATCCTTTGAAACAGAACTGGTTGATCGGGAGAAAACATAAGCCAACCCCTTCCGAACGATCAATCCAACGTCAAGCTTTCTCACCGGTGGGGTGATACTGCAGGGACTTACAAAACCAAACGCTATTGGATTTGGCTTTGACCTCCCCGCTCTCCTCTGTTATGCTCATCAGGCTTGATAGAAAGCAGGAGGATAACCCATGATCACATTGAAGCCCCTTTCCCAATATCAGGAAACCGGCAGTATCACCATCACCCTGATGGGGGAGAAAACTCCCCGGGCAAACCTGCCCAGTGAACTGAAGGACACCCTGAAGCTGTTGGACCTGAAGCCTGGCAAGCTGGAGGCCGTGAAAACTGCTGCATCCGGCAAGTTAAGGGTTGTTCTGTATGCCCGCCTGCCTGGCGAACTGAACTATGATGCCCTGGAAGCGTTGACAGCAGACATGGTCAAACAGCTGAATGAACTGAAAGCCAAACAGGTGGATGTCCTTCTGTTGGATGCGGCTGTCAAGGAGCTCACATCATCCTTCTATAAGCAGCTGCTTTTGGCAGGGGATTGCTTTGACCGTTACCAGACCAGCGGGGTTGATCCGCTTGACCCTGGCCGGGAGGACAAACCCAGGGAAAGCTTTGAGCCTGATTTCACCATCTACCTCATCAAGGGATTAGCCCTGAAGGCGGAAGAGGGCAAACTTCACAGGGCAGCCTTGCTCGCCGAAGGGATCCGTACGGCCAGGCGTCTGGTCAATGAGCCCGCCAATGTACTGACCCCGGAACGCCTGGCCCAGGAGGCAAGGGCGCTGTCCAAACAGAACGGCTTTGACATCGAAGTCTATGATGAGCTTCAGATCCAGGACATGGGCCTTCAAGCCTTCTGGAGCGTGGCAAAGGGTTCTGACACGCCGCCCCGCTTCCTGGTGATGCGCTTCATGAACAACCCTGATACCGCGGAGGTGCTGGCGCTGGTAGGCAAGGGACTGACCTATGATTCCGGTGGCTATGCCATCAAGCCCGCCGAAAGCATGGCCACCATGTTTTGCGACATGGGCGGCGCAGCCGCTGTCATCGGCGCCATCAGTACGCTGGCTGCCATGAAAGCCAGGGTCAATGTTGTGGCCATTGTGGCCGCCTGCGAAAATATGATTTCGGGCCGTGCCTTCCATAACGGGGACATCATTGGCAGCCTGGCCGGGAAAAATATTGAGGTGGTCAACACGGACGCCGAGGGAAGGCTGACCCTGGCTGACGCCATCACCTATGCCGCCACGGTTATCAAAGCAGACCGAATCATCGACATCGCCACCTTAACAGGCGCTGTAGGCATTGCCCTGGGCCGGGAAATCACCGGCGTGGTGGCAGATGATGAAACCATTTTCAGCGCTTTGGCCAGGGCCTCGGAACTGAGCGGCGATAAGATATGGCGCCTGCCCCACTGTGAACACCTGGCAAAACACAACAAATCAGAGCGGGCGGACATAAAAAACTCCGGCGGGCGGCCCGCAGGCACCGCCACCGCCGCCCTGTTCTGCCGCGCTTTCGCGTTTGGCAAACCCTGGGGGCACCTGGACATTGCAGGCACTGCCTACCAGGACAAAGCCAGCGCCAAGGCCCCGGCCGGAGCCACCGGTGTGGGCGTGGAACTGCTGGCTCTGGCAACAATGGAATTGTTCAGGTAATGTCCGGAAAAACGGAAATTGCCGGCTATTATTGCATGGGGGAGTAAAAATGAAGAAAATCCTGGCTTTGCTGCTGGCCCTGCTGTTCATCCTCCCCCTGCTGCCTGGCCAGGCAGCGGGCAGGAAAAGCCCAAAGCTGGTGCTGTTTTCCCTGAAGCCAGGGGATGTGACAGATGCCATCGAAGGGGAGGGAACCTGGGAGAGCGGGCACCCCAATATTGCCGCGGTTACTCAGGAAGGGATTATCACCGCTGCATCGGAAGGCTATACCCTCATATTGCTCAAGGACCAAAAAGGCAATGTGACAGTGCGCTGCGAAGTCACAGTGGGAGACAAGCCAGTGCCGGAGATAATCCAGCGGGTTATCAGCCTGGCACTTGAGGACTGGGAGGGGGCAAAGGGTGAGGCCTTTCCCCGTTACAACCTGTACACCCAATGGTTCAACCCCAGCGCCAAGAGCGGCTTTGGCTGGTGCGGCGCCTTTATTGGCTATCAATTTGACGAAGCCGATGTCCCCATGGATCCGGCCTACAGGCAAAAAAGCGCCCCTCCCCTGATGGACGGTGCCCCGTTCGCTGTGCGCCAGGCTTCCCAGACCAAGTTGTTTGAAGGCTTCCAAAGCCGAAACCGCCTCTCCAACATTCCCCGGCCTGGCTATTACGCGGTGTATGGGCGCCGCGGCTCCACGCCCTATACCCATGTGGGCCTGGTGACAAAAGTGGAGGCTATGGGAGACGGGGTCTACCTGCTGGAAACGGTGGAGGGAAACCTGAACAGCAGGATCAAACGCTTCCGGTACCTCTATGACAGCCTGGCCCAGAGCAAGGAACGCAACATCCGCTCCGTGCCGGAGGAAATGCAGACCCGGGCGGATCTGTTCAACTATACCTATGTGAAGGATTTCTACCTGAATACCTTCGGGCAGACCTGGTACTGACCGCGCAAAGCCTTATCCCTCATTGTCCTCTCATCGGTCGCAGCCCCAGCCCTATCCAATCCCCAGGGAACTCAGTGGAAATGGGCTTCCGAGGGTTATGCCTGCCATCCATCCCGGTTCATTGCCGTTTCGGTACCCCGCGCCTTGCGGCGGGAGCCATGGTGCTTTTCAGGGGCGGGAAACAGCGCGGGTGGGATGAGCGCATTGCCCAAGCTGAGCCTGTCCCGCCACATCTTTCCTGCTTGCATGCCAGGCGGTGATTGGATGCCCGCCCGCGAGCCGGGGGATATAATGGCAATGCAAATGCCACCCTGGAGAAGCGGAGTTGAGAAAGCGGTTTTTACTATGGCTGATCGCGGGTTTGCTGTTTCAGGCGCCTGCCTTGCCGGCCGTTTTTCGGGTTTCAAAACCGGCCAAAGCCAGTTCCCAAGCAGCCATGAATCAGCCTGCCAGCCAGGATCATCCCCATATGGCTGATGCCCTGAGTACCCTGTTTATCCACGTTGGGAAAGCCGATACGATCCTGTTCCGCTGCCAGGACCAAGCCTGTTTGATCGACACGGGAGAAAAAGTTTCGGTTTCCCATGTGCTCGGCGCTCTGGATTTGTTTGGCGTTGATACCCTCGAGGGTGTTTTTCTGACACAGACTCACAGCGACCTCACGGGGGACAGGGGCATGGGCGCGGTATTATGGCATTGGCCCAGGACCTTTCCCTGTCCCACCGGAAACTGCCGTGCGGGCAACAGCGTGCCGCTGGCGGAGGGTGTGTATGCTGAGGTTTCCGGCCCGCTGGTGCTGGATGCCAAGGACGACAACGGTAATCCCCTCGTTTCAAAGCTGAATGCATACGGGAGATCTGCAGTTCCCCGGCGAAGGAGCGGCTTTTACAGTCAGGGGCTTACATCGCAGCGGAAGTGCTGAAGGTGGGAAATCATGGCACCCTGGATGCAGCATCCGGGCAATTTGCAGCTGCCGTGTCACCGGCATATTCGATTATATGAACTGACAGGATGGAGGATCCCGACTCCGCCAATGAACGGGTGCTCAAGGCCTTGGGAAAATCAAACATCTACATCACAGAGGACTTCGCCATCGGCGTGCTTTTGCAGGTTGATCAGGATGGCGCCATTCAGGTGAGCGCTCCCGGGCTGCCTGAAGCGCCGCCCCGTTTGGCTGTCACGGGCATTGACCGGGGCACCCAGACGGCAATCCTTACGAACAGCGGCCTGGATTTGGATATCTCCGGCTTCCTGATCCTGTCCCAACGGGGAAACGAGCTCTTTGTCTTCCCGAAGGTCTCCTGGCTCCCAGGCGGGAGATTGTCACCGTATCCAGCACGCCCGGGGCTGAGTACCTCCTGCCTGATGAATCCAGGGCATGGCATCCGGAAAAAAAGGACAGCGCTTTGCTAATTGATCGCTTTGGGCGCTTTCTCTCCCGCTGGGAGTAATCACTGCGAAATCTGAACAAATCCGCCTGTTTGGCTGCCGCAGCCGGATGGGGTAATCTGGACAATAACAGAAACGGCGCATCCTCCTGGCCAACGAGGCAAGGCCTGGGTGTTAAAACCGTATCCGATATGATTGCATGGCACAGAAGAAGCGGGGAGCGGGATCAGCGGCACGCCTCCCCTATGTCTAGTTGGCAGCCTGTCGATGCCTGAACCACAACCCTTCAAAGAACCCTGTGGATTGGCTCTCCTTTTGAAGAAGCCATGATGCCATCCCTGATCACAAATCCAAAATGTTGCCTTGTTTCCAGGCCCCGCCCTCCCCATGTGCGGTGTGATAATGGCATGATTCATCGTCCAAAGGGGGCTTGCGTCATCCGAAGGCTCTGTTTCCTGCATATCCGAACCGGCTTCCAATACCACTGTTTTATCATTCATGGGTTCCTCCGCCTTTTTGGGCTGTTGGCGTGTGCGGTGTTTTGCGGGCAGAATATCAGGCGGGGCTCAGGGAAGGCGTGCGGCGTGCCCCAAATGCCATACGTGCGGCTCTGTTCCGGTGGTCAGGGTCCTCGGGGGCGCCTGAGGTGTTCCCCTGCCTCTTGTTTCTTGCTACAATGATGGAAGCCACATGATTGCACGGGCGTGGCAAGCCTGTTGACAGGCGGCCGGTTTGATGCACATCCGACCGCCATGAAAAAGGGAAGGGGCCGAAGTATGAAATACAGAGATTTGGGCAACACAGGAATGCGGGTATCCGAAATATCATTGGGCACCTGGCAATTGGGCGGGAAATGGGGCGCTGACTACAGCGAACAAACCGCACAGACAACGCTGGAAACAGCGTATGATCATGGCATCAACTTCTTTGACACCGCGGATGTCTACAATGACGGCAAAAGTGAACGAAGCATCGGCCAGTTCATCAAAGGAAAGGCGGAAAAGGTTTATGTTGCAAGCAAATGCGGGCGGCAAATCACTCCGCATGTTTCAGCAGGCTATACCTGCCAGGCAGTTGTGCGCTATACAGAGGAGAGCCTGAACCGGCTTGGGGTGGATGCCCTGGATTTGATCCAGCTGCACTGTCCCCCGACTGATGTGTTTTACCGGCCGGAAATATTTGAAACGCTGCAGAAACTTAAGCGCGAAGGAAAAATCAAGCACTTTGGGGTGAGTATCGAGCGGGTGGAAGAAGGCCTGAAAGCGATGGAATACGAGGGGATGTCTTCCATACAGGTGATCTACAACATGTTCAGGCAGCGCCCCGATGAGGCTCTGTTTCCTTTGGCAAAGGAAAAGGGAGTCGGTATTATCTGCAGGGTTCCGCTTGCGAGCGGTTTGCTGACAGGCAAATTCACACAAAAGTCCGAGTTCGGAAAATCAGACCACCGGTTTTTCAACCGCAAGGGAGAGGCTTTTGACAAGGGCGAAACTTTTTCCGGCGTGGATTATGATCTGGGTTTGCAGGCGGTGGCGGAGTTGAAAGCAATTTTTGGTGAAAACGGCCTCACCCTTTATGCCCTTCGCTGGATTCTGATGCGCGATGAGGTGAGCTGCGTGATTACGGGCGCAAGCGGGCCGGAGCAAATCAGGCAAAACACGGCAGCTTCCGATCTGCCGTCACTGACGGATGACCAGATGGCACAGGTGAAGGCGGTCTATGATCAACTCATCCGCAACCCTGTGCATTACCTGTGGTAATCAACCGGCGTAATTGCCTCCCGCACAAACGCTGTATGACCAACTGAACCGGTCCTGTGGTTCAGCTTTTTGAATCGCTGCCCGGCGGGGCGCCAAAAAAACATTAGCCTGCCTTCTGGCATCCTTCAGCCAGCCGCAGGGCCCATTGGGCCTGTAGCCCGGGGAATGAGGGTGTGCGGCGATCTCCGCATTGCCAGGACCAGGCCGAATCATCCGGCCTGTCCCTCCCGCCACCAGGTGTAGGTGTTCAGCGGCCGAAAACCGATGCTGTAGTAAAACTGCTGGCAGGAGCCTACCAGGGCGCGCCTGGCACCCCGCAGCCCGCAGCGGCGCACCCCCTCCAGCACGGCCGCCTTACCCAGGCCCATCCTGCGGTATTTGGGATCCGTTGCGGCAGGTTCCACCAGGGCATCCGGCGAGGCCGGGTCCAGCCACATCCCGCAATAGGCAGCGTAGTCGCCGTTTGGCGCCAGCACCGCGATCTTCAGGGACAGATCCACATTGGGGCGAAGCATCTCATCACTCAGCTGCCTGCGCTTCCGCTCGTTTAGGTCAAGTGGGCCTTCACCGTTCAGTTCGTGGTTGAAGCCCTTCCACAGCACCTGCCCATATTTTTCCACATCAAAGCCCTCATCCAGGCCCATCAGCCGGAATCCCCCAGGCAACACAGGATGGATACCGCGGGCATCGGTAATGGGATAGGCCGCATCGTAATCCTTGTCGGGCGTGGGAATGAAGCCCTCGTCTGCGGCAGTCTGCTGGAAGGCCAGGTCGCCGTCCCATACCAACAGGCTGAACTTGCCATCCTTACTCAGGTTTTTTGCCGCGTACCGCACCATTTGCGCCCGGAGGCTTTCGCAGCCCGGCATCACGCAGATAAAGCCCTCCCCCGGCTGGGTGTCAAAGGTCGCCACGCCGGCAACTGTTCCCTGATCTTCCCAGATGCCGATCCTGCCGAGGGCCTCGTGGTCGAGCCAGCCGTGGGTAATCATCCAGTCCCAGCGGCCGAAAGGGAAATCATCTCCCCGGCGCCTGAGGAAAAAATCCCGCAGACGATAATAGTCTTCGGTCATGCCGGCCGGGCCGGCGTAATGGCGGAAGCTGATGCCCATACACATCCTCCTTGGGTTCGGCCGGCTGCCGCAGAGGCTTAATAAATACCGAAACTCTCTTCTTCAAATTCGGCCAGGAACAGATCAAGGTGCACGATTCTCTTTTACGCCATACTGAGGGCAGACTCAAGCTCCAGCAGCGAGGCAAACTCCTTCCTGTGCTTTTTGAGCGCGGCCATTGCCTTTTTCATGTCGCCTGGCTGCTTGGAGAAATCCCTGGCGGCTGCCATGAAACCCAGATAGCCGATTGCGTCAGCGTTTCTCAGCAGGATCGTCTCCTTGGCGCTTCCCTGCCCGCGTTTGTCATGGTATTTGGCCGCCTCCACGATCTTCGCAGTCTTCCTTCCATCAATGCCATAGTCCGCGGCCAGGACGGGCATGAGCCTGGCGGATTCTTCCGCATGGTCAAAAGGGCCTCCCGGCCTGTATGGCGCAAATGCGCTGATGTCATGAAAGAAGCAGGAGAATACCAGGATATCTTCGTCAAAGGGAAGCCTTTCCGCATCCGCCAGCTTCCGGGCGATGGCCAGTGTTCATTTCGCGTGGTTGAGGATATAGCTGCCGCCCAGGGAAAGCAGCTGCGCCTGCATGCGCTGTTCATTCAGCATGTACTTCCTCCTTGTCCAGGCCGCAGTTCCGGCAGCGGAGCATAGCCGCCGCCCTTGTTCCGTTCATGGTCCGGCGCTGACAGCACATGCGTCCTTACCCCCTCCATGGTGAAAGCGTCAGCGCAAAACCCATGGGCCATACGTCACGACAGATAATCCGCTCAAACAGGCCAACGATTTTGCGCATGGGGACAGCCTCCCAAAGGGGACCTTCACAAAATACAGGACAGGAGGAAAGCGGGCAGGAGACTTTGTTCGAGTAGATAATACTAAAAGCGCTCCCGGCACGTCAAAAAAATAATTCGGGCAGGCCTGTGTCTGCCAATCGGGCAAACAGGGCCGCCCGCCTGACACCTGAGGCCGTTCATCACGCGTTTTCAGGCCAGCGCCCAAATCGGGACGACGGGCGCTTTTCGGGCCGACGCGAAGGCCTTTGGCTTGCGGGCGACCCGGAAAGAGCCGGACGGTAATCGGGAGGCTTGGCGGGCAAACAGCGAGCCCTAATGCCACAAAAGGCAAACCGCCAAAAATCGGACAGTCCTTCACAGAATTGCAGATCGATCTCCTGATACCTTTCACAAGCGAACGGCATTAGTTGAGACCCCTTTTTCCCGAACACCCGCTCAGGGGATAAATGCCTGTACACACGGGTTTCACGGTACGGCAGGTGCCAGCGAACGACCGCTGAACGCGGCTCTTTCTCCCCGAATTCCCCTCACCTGGGGATGCATGCGCTACAATGGTTATTATGTCTCACCTCAACACTTGCGCGGCATCCTTGCCCTCCGGGGCTTCTTTGCCCGGCTCTTTTGGAATGCGCCAGGCGATGATGAGGTTGCCCAGGGAAAAGAACGCTGCCAGGAAAAACACCCACTGCGGTCCCCAGATCATCCAGATAAAGCCAGACAGTTGGGCCGCCAGGATGGATACGACATGGTCCAGGCTGATGCCAGTGGAGAGCACGCTGGTGATTTCTTCCGCGGTCACCGCGATTTGCTTCAGGTAAAGGGACTTCACCACGCCAATCTGCATGCTCAGCCTGTCCAGTACAAACAGCGCGTACACTGTCAGGACCGGCCAGCCCGCTCCCGGCAATACCTTTGCGGTGATGCCCCAGACAACGAAGCCATAGACGGTATAAATGCCAATAAAAGTCAGCGCGTCCACATACATCATGCGTTTGATGCCGAAGCGGTCAATCCACCGCCCGATGGCCCGCATGAAAAAAATACTGATGAAGCTGACCGTGATCAGCAGCAGCGACATGATGTCGGCCCCCTTAAGCAGCAAATCAACGATAACCCAGGCGCCAAACACATTGGCGACCTGCTTTTGCACCCCGTGCAGCATGGTCAAAAGGTAAAAGAAACGGTACCGCCTGCGGAACACCAGCCGCGTCCTGCTTCTCACCGGCTTTAGGGCGGTTTCGCGCTTCAGCAGAAGGGCCGCGGCAACAACCGCAATCCCAAACGCGCCAGCGCCCAGCAGGAACAGCAGATTGACCGGCGCCCTAAAAGAGAACCAGCCCAGGCGAAAACCAAAAAAGACGAGCAGGCCGGCTAAAAATCCGAACACCATTTTCAGGCTCGCGTATTGGCCAAAGCGCCGGCCGACATGGCCGGGCTCAGCCAGCGCCATCCCGATGCTGTCCGAAAGCGGCAGAAACAGGTGCATGCCCATGGAGTTGATGAACAGGAAAATCAGCATCACCCCATAGGTAGGGCTGAACAGGCCGAGCACCATGAGCCCCAGGCAGGACAGCACCTGGGCAATCACGCTGATTTTAATATCCCCCAGCATGGACAGGGAGGCAATGATCAACGCACACAGCAGGCCCGGCAGTTCCCGCGGCACTTCGATGAGCGCCCGCTGGGTTGCGGTGACATGGTAGGCCTCCTTGAAATAGTTTGAGTAAACCGAGTCGCTCATCCCATTGCCCAGGGCCGCCGCGGAAATCAAGATGAAAAACAGCAGCATATCCCAGTTTGTTCTTTTTGCCCGGATCGTTCGCATCGCACACCTTCTCATCTGCTGATTGCCCTCATGAACGGCAGACGATCCAGACCTTTTCGCACTGCCTTC